>JAPKZJ010000100.1 GCA_026393855.1 Candidatus Aminicenantes bacterium | reverse complement strand
AAGGCCGGCGACTATCGGCGTCCGCTCCGTCTCATCCCCCTGATATCGCATCTTCAGCCGCCTTACGAAGCCAGGCCCATCCGCCTCGACCGCTTCAGCCCTCATCTCGCCCGCCCCGCGGACTTCGGTCTGCGCAACCTCCGCCCTTCGCCCTTCTATCGGCATGTCTACCCGGGCTTGGACGAACAGGCCCTCCAAGAGCTGGCCTATTATTTCGTCGGCGAATTCGCGGCGCAGGACGATCTCGAGGCCCGCTCCCGGGACCTCCTCCTGGCCGTTCGGGACTGGACCGAGCAGGCCGGGCGATCCGCCTTGTTTTCGCTGGAGGAAGGGGAACGGCTTTTGATCTGCGATTTCCGCCCCTGCGCCCGCAAGCCCCTCTTTATCCTGACCGGTTCCCAGCGCCGGATCTATGAGGCCTGTGATCAGATCCGGAGCGGCGCGTACCTGCGGAAGCTTCTGTCCGCCGATCGGGGACGGGAGGCGAAAGACGAGGACCTGGTCTCGCTCGCGGCCCCTCTGCTGGAGCACGGCTTGATGATCGAGGAGAACGGCCGGTATCTCAGCCTGGCCGTCCCGCTGGGCTTCGAGTATTTCCCCCCCGAGCCCGTCTGGCCCCGCATGGCGGAGGTCTCCGATCTCTTTCCCGTTCTCCAGCCTTGACTCCGTCCCTGCGATGGCATAATTTCCCGACATGCCCCGAGTGAACGACCCCATCGACAACTTCTTTCCCGATATCGCTCCCGCGCCCGTGGCCCTAGTCAACATGCCGCTCTTCGCTGTGGATCGCCCCGCGCTGGGCATCAGCCTGCTCAAGGCCGACCTCGCCAGGCATGACATCCCTTGCGCCAACCTCTATCTAAACATTCCTTTTGCCGAGAGAATCGGCCTGGAGACCTGCGGCGAGCTCGACCTCCTGGCGCGGGATGCCGCGGCGGGCGATTGGATGTTTGTGGAATCGCTGTGGGGGCGGGACGAGGCGAGGGACTCCGGCTATCTTCGCCGGATCGCCGAGAGCCGGGTTCAGGAGGATACGGGAGACTACCAGCGGAAGGACGGAATCGAAATCGAGCAGATGCTGGCGATGTGCCGCCGAGAGGCGACCCTATTCATCGAGGACTGCCTGGAAAGAGTCTCTTGGCAGGAGTATCGAATCGTCGGGTTTTCTTGCCAATGCCAACAGCTGATCTCTTCGCTCGGCTTGGCCCGGCGCCTAAAGGAAAAATACCCCGGAATCTTCGTCGCTTTCGGCGGGGGAAACTGCCGGGGCGATATGGGGGTGGCCTTATTCAAGGCTTTCCCGTTCATCGATGCGGTCTGCCTGGGAGAAGGGGAAGATGTGTTCGCGGCTCTCGCGACCGCCATCCTCGAGAAGCGATCTCCGGGAGATATTCCGGGCATCCTGCATCGGGAGACGGCCGATCCCGCGGCCGTGACGGCAGCCACGATCGCCGATCTCGACGGGCTTCCATACCCGGATGGCGACGATTTCTTCGCCCAGCGCGAGCATTATCCGAATCCCGAAATCGGCAAGCTCCATCTGGTTGTCGAAACCTCGCGCGGTTGCTGGTGGGGCCAGAAATCCCAGTGCGCTTTCTGCGGGCTCAACGTCAACGCCCTGGCTTATCGCCAGAAATCGGCGCCCCGGGCGCTCGAGGAGTTCGCCTCGATGCTCGACCGGTACGGCTTCCGAACCCGCAGCCTGCGGGCTGCCGACACCATTCTGCCCAAGAGCTTTCCGGAGACGTTCTTCCCCCTGCTCGAGCGGTCCGGATTGCAGCCGGAGATCTTCTACTATGTCCGATCCGACCTGACGAAGGACCAGGTCCGGGCGGCCCGGCGGGCGGGCCTGCGGGAGATCCAGCCCGGTATCGAGAGCCTCAGCCGGGCCGCGCTCAAGCGCATGAGGAAGGGCGTCACACCGCTCCAGAACGTCCGACTCCTGAAATGGTGCAAACAATTCGGGGTCTTCCCGATCTGGTACTATCTCTACGGCATGCCCGGCGAGCGGCCGGAGGAATACCTGGAAGGCCTCCGGATTCTCAAGGCGATTTCCCATCTGACCCCCCCGGCCAGGGTCAGCCGGGTTCGGATCGACCGCTACAGCCTCTTCCAGATGCGGCCAACCGACTTCGGGCTGCGCAACTTGCGGCCTTCCCCCCTCTATCGCTTCATCTATTCGGGTTTGGACGAGAGCGCGATCCGGAATCTGGCCTATTATTTCGACGCCGACGACGATACCGATCCGTCCATCGCCCCTCTGACGGCAAGGCTTCTCGAAGCCATCGGGCAATGGACTCAAGCCGCGGCCGGTTCCGCCCTCATCTCTCTCGACGAACCGGACCGGCTCGTCATCTGCGATTTCCGGCCCGGAGCCGCGACCTCGGTCCATGTCCTAACCGGCTTGCAGCGCCGGGCTTACGAAGCCTGCGAAGAGATCCGGACTCGATCCGATCTTCGGAGGCTGCTGGGCGCGGAAACCGGGGGAGAGATGGCTGAGGAAGCCCTGCCAGCGGTCCTTCAGCCGCTTCTGGACGCTGATCTCCTCATCGAGGAGAAGGACCAGATCCTCAGCCTGGCCGTTCCGCTGGGGTTCGAGTACTTCCCGCCGGAGGCGCTCTGGTCGCGTTTCTCCGAGATTCCGGAGACTTGATCAAGGTCTATACATGAAAATCCTTCGCGTCGTTTCAAAGGCCATAATTGGCTGATCAAGGACCCCAATAGCGGGCTGGACGTCTATCGATCCGACAATCTCGACACGTGGACTTATCAGGGGAAGATCCTGGATAAGTCCGGAACTCGGAACAGCGACGGGACCATCGGCAAGCATGCCGACGTCGTCGTCTGCGGGGAGAAGGCCTACATCATCTACTTCACGCACCCGTTCACGGAGAAGGCGCCCGAGCGCGACGGCGTTTCGCCTTTCTCGAACCGGCACACCGCCCTTCAGGCGGCGGAGTTGGAGGTCATCGACGGCCGGCTGGTCTGCGACCGCGACAAGCCGTTCCGGATGCGATTGACGCCCCCGGCGGTGCCGCGCTAGCCTCCGTTCTTTTCGTTGGGCACCGGAGCTTTCAGACTCTGCGGGAGTAGGCTTTATCGTTGAATACCAGCCGGAACCTCGCTCCCGGCTGGTTGGCGACGTCCAGGGCGCCGTCCAATTGGGCCGTGAGATCGCGGACGATCTGCATTCCCAAGGCCTCGACCGTCATGATGTCGAAGCCGTAGGGCAACCCGATACCGTCGTCGGCCACCGTGATCTCGACCGTGCGGTCGGGAGAGCGGCGCAGGCCGATCGTGATCGTCCCGGTGCGGCCGTCCGGAAAGGCATGGAGGAGCGCGTTGGTGAGCAGCTCGTTGACCAGGAGGCCGCACGGCCCGGCCGCGGTCGTGTCAATCAGGCATTCGTCGCCCTCTATGTTCAGGGCGATTCGCCGTTCGTCGATGTCCAGAGCCCGGAAGAGGGAGTGGGCCAGATCCAGGCAATAGGCCCGGAATTCGATGTCCGTCGCGTACTTCGACCGAGACAGCTTGTCGTGAACAATGGCCATGGCCCGAATCCGGGCCTGGCAATCCTGCAACACCTTGATCACTGCCGGGTCGGGAATGGATGCGGCGTGTCTGCCGACGAGGCTGGAGGCGACCTGCAGGCAGTTCTTGACCCGGTGATGGACTTCGCGGAGAAGGATCTCCTTCTCGAGGAGAGAGGCGTGGAGGTCGGTCTCCAAACTCTTTCGCGTGCCGACGTCGATGATCAGGCCAAGGGCGGCCGGCAAACCGTTCCATTCGTACCGGGCGCTGAAGACCTCGACCGGAAATATACGGCCGTCCACGGCCAGCGCGCGGAACTCGTACCGCCGTTGGTCCTCCTCGCCGGAGACGCGGGCGGCAAGGCTTGTGTCCACCAGGGCGTAGTCATCGGGGTGGACGAAGGACGATAGAGGGAGGGATCCGACGATCTGCTCCGGCGAGGCCCCGAACATGCGGCCGAACTCGGGATTGACATAGCGGAAAAACCCGTTTTGAAAAATATAGACGCCCGCCCGCATGTGCTCGGCCAGGTTTTTGAAAGCGCTTTCGGAATGGAGAAGCTTTTGCTCGATCTCTTTCCGCGCCGTGATGTCCCGGACGACCCCGAATGCGTAGTCCACCCGGCCGGGGGGCGAGATGACGGGGAAAAGCCGCAAGTCGAACCAGGCGAATCCGTTGTCCAGAAGATGGGGAAACTCGATCTGGAAAGGCATAGCGGACCGGAGCGCGACGTCGACCAAGTTCCGCTGCGAAGACTCGAGGGCCGGGAAGATCGCGGCGAGACTCGCGTCTTCAGCCGGAGGAATTTTGATTCCGAGGGACGCGGCGACATCGTTGAGAAAGGCGATCCGGCCGTCTAGGTCGAGCGTGAAGAGGATGTCGGGGATGGCCTCGGCCAGGACGCGGCATTGTTCTTCGCTCCGATGCCAAAGGCGATCGGCCTGCATATGGGCGTTGCGCTCCCGGACCAGGCGGGAACTGGAATCCAGATCGAGGCGCTGGTGGCGCTGTAAGGCGAGTCCGGCGAAAAAGCAGGGCAGCCAGCCGGCGATGAAGAGCGCGGTCGCGGAGGGCGCGGACGACAGGGGGAGGCGGGCGATAAGGATCGCTGCGTTGAGCACGAAGACGAGCGACAGAGCGAGGTGTACGGGGGGAGAGAGATAAAGGGCGGATAGGATCAGGGGACCGAGCAGGGCGATAAAGAGGACCGGCGTGTCGAGCGAGAAGGAGAGAATCGCGACGTCGACGAGGGCGATCGCGCCTATGTAAGGCAGCAGGCTGAGGAGGGGCCGATATCGCCTCTTGGCCTCGGCCTTGCCGAGCCAATAGAAAGACAGCTCGTTCATCATGAACCCTCCGCCGACCGGGAAAGGGATCCTTCCCGGCCCCTATCTACATGTTAGAGCCGTGATCCGCCTCGGTCTATCGCCTCTAGTGGTCAATCCGGGGGTGAGCGTGGAAGGGGGAAAGGGGATAGGGACTTGAAGGGGGAGCCCCCCTTTGGCTTCGCCGGATCGGCAGCCGTCTTGCCCGGCGTATCTGATAGACATTAAATAAGTTCAGACCTGTGCGACCGATTCTTGGATTCTCGCTTCCTCGAGACATTGTTCATGGAAAGGAGGAGGGAGGGGATAGGGGTGATGAATACTCCGCCGGCTTACGTTGGCCCGGTTGTTCCCGAGGATCAAGCGGTGTCTATCGCCAGGCGCAAGCCCGACTTCAAGGGGCGTTGAATCCGATCAGCGCCTGGGCAGCCAGGTCCGTATCTGGCGGGCGACATCCGCGGCGGCGGGGGGATCGAGGTTGGCCAGGACGACGATGATGTAGCCGCTTCGGGCGTCCCATTCGAGAGCCGCGTTGAGGCCGGGTGCACCGCCGGCGATCCCCATCCCGCCGCCCCGCTCGTTTCCGAGGCGGCCTTCCTTCAAGGCCGTCGCGTAATTCAGCATGTCGCGCAGGGTCGAATATCCGCCGCCGGCCGAACTGCCCCGGCCGGGCAGAGAGTCGTAATTGGATCGCAGCGGGCCGCCTTCCTTGGTGTAGCCGAGGGCTCGATCGGCGACGGTTTCGTCCTTGGCGAACGATCCGGAGTCGACCATGCCTGCCGGCTTGTAGATGCGCTCCCGGATGAAATCGTAATAGTCCATCCCCGCGGCCTTGGCGACGATCAGGCCCAGCACGACGAATCCCCCGTTGGAATACAGATTGCGCTCGCCGGGCTTGAAGGCCAGCGGCTGATCGGCGAAGAGGGGGAGATAATCGGCCAGCGTCAGAATCTTCTTTTTATCCACCTTCTCGTAGCGCTCGCCGAAAAAGTCACCGATGCCGGACGTCATAGCTAGGAGATGGCGGACCGTAACTTGGGCGGCCGCTTCTTTGTTCGGGTATTCGGGGAGGAATTTGCCGATCGTGTCGTCGAGGGACAGCTTGCCTTCCGCTACGAGCATCTTTACAGCGGTCTCGGTGAAGGATTTGTTGATCGATCCGATGTTGAATTTCGTGCCGGTTCGATTGGGGATTTTCTTCTCCCGATCGGCCAGGCCGACCGCGGATTCGAACAGCGTCTTGCCGTCATGGGCGATCAGGACGGCGCCGGAGAACTCGTCCCGGGCCGCCAGCCCCTCGAGATGCGCTTTGGCCGTGGCGACCAGGGCGGCGTCATCGGGCTTGGGATCGGCCGCGATCTCTTCTTCGCCCAGGTCCATGACCTTGATTCCCAATAATCCGAAGGGCTCCTTGGGGGCGAATTCAAAGTCCATCTGGACGAGCGGGCCGTTGGAACATTTGACCATGGCGCTGATCAAGTCGGGCTTGGCCTCGATGATCTTCTGAAGCTCGAGCTTCCCCAGCCGCTGGAGCATCTGCCGATAGCGGCCGAGGCGGGCGTCAAGAGGCGTCTCCTTGAGGCCGTCCGCGTCGGCGTGGGCAGTGAAGAACGCCTGCATAGCCGCCTCTCCGGCATTGAAGGCCTTGAAATAGGCCTCGACGTGGCGGCCGGCCGGCGTCGCCGGGATCGGCGGGGGCGTCTGCGCGGCGACGGCGATCGAGGCCGCGAGTATGAATAAGGCCGGGGCGATCAAGCGGATTCTGCTCATGGGTTGACCTCGCGATGGAGTTGGATGCCCATTCTAACCCGGAACGGGGCGAATCCGTTGCGTGGGCCGGATTCCCCCAAAAGGGCGAGTCGTCAGCGCTTGTCGTAGACGATCAGACGGACGGGACCGATCAACCCCGAAGGAGCCGGGCCGCCGGCGGATTTTTTCTCTTCCGGCGCGGCGAAACGGTTTCCATATTCCTTCCTCAAGGGCTCGAGGTCCTGATCGGGGAGCCCCAGAAACCGATTGAGGGGCAAGTTGGCTACAGTGACCTCGAGCCGATTACGGCCCGGTCGTAGCGCCGCGGTGATATCGACCTCGAGCGGCGGGTTGAAAAGAACTCCGAGCGGGATCCCGTTCAACCGGATCTCCGCCGCTTCCCGGATCTGGTCGAAGGCCAGCCGCGCGCGCTCCGGCAGCGGACCCTCCCAGATGAAATCCGCGGCGTAGGCCCCCAGCCCCGAGAAAAACTTTCCGGCCGGTATCTCTGTCCAGGAGACGAGGTCTGATAGCTGGATTGACGGAGGGGCCTCCGGCCCGTCGAATTGGAGAGTCCATTCGGTCTTGATCGGCACGATCCTGTCGGGAGGGGGCGGCTGGGCCGATCGGGGGGCCAGCGCATTCGAGGTCTTTCCTCCGGCGACGAGGAACAAAGAACCGCGTGCCGACAGGTGGATTTCCATGGCCTTGCCTTTCGGGTCGGTGCTGCGGATTTCGGAGCGAAACGCGTCCCATACTTCGATCGGACGCGTCTCGCCCGGCCAATCGACCGTAAAGGCGGCGTCCTCGGCTCCGACATTGGCCAGAAAATAGATATCCCGCTCCCCGGCTCGTCTGTGGACGAAGCCGACGTCAAGGGGCTTGTCGCTGAAGCGAATTTGGGGAACAATTGCGGTTGCCAGGATCTCTCCCGCTCCCTTATCTTCGGTCACCAGGACGGCGCGCCCGCGGCCGCAGGCGTGCCATACTCCCGGCTGGGGCGACTCGCCGAACAGATCGGACAGAAGCCGGCGCAGACGTGGCAGTCCCTGGACTCCCCGCAGGCCGGGGATCCGGCCGGGGAGTCTGCGGGTCGCCACTACGGTCCCCCCGGCGCGGCAGAAGGCGGCGACGCGTTCCAGAGCTTCGAGGTCGAGGCGTTCGAGATTCGGCAGGACGAGGGCTTCGAATTCGGCCCGGCCGACGACGAGGCGGCGGTCCTTGACCGCGCCCAGGCGCTCAACGGCCCAGAAATCGATCCCGTCGTATTCGAACCCCGCCGAGACGATGCCGTCCAGGAGGTCGGAATGGTGTCGAAGCGCGTTGCGCAGCCCGAATTCGCTGGTCGGGGCGCCGGTCACAAGCTTATCCTTGAGGGCGAAATCCAGCAGCATCCGGTCGGCCGAGCCGTCGGAAAGGATGTCTTCGATTGGGAGATAGACGGCGACCTTACGCACCGGCTCGCCCTGGCGGAGCAGCCATTGGCAGCGGTTGAGATAGTCCCCGAGCGCGGGAAAGAACGCCCATTGAGGATTTCCCGGGCCCAGCGTGGGGCCGTAGTAGGGCATCCAGCCGGGCGTTCCGGCGACAGCAGGAGAATAGGGGAAATCCACGCCCGTCAGATCGTTGGCCCCGGCGAGGAAGGTCATGTCGCTGACGACTTTGAGGTCGCTCAGACTGTCGCCCAGACGATTGGGTATCCCCGACCAAGTCCAGGCTTCGGCGCCGACTACGTTGTGCCCCGCGATCCTGGCCATCGAGGATACATAGCGCTGGACGCAATACCCGCGCCATTCGTAATGTTCCCCAGTCGGGAGGGAGATCGCCCCGCCGGCTGTCATGGGGTTGGGCGGCGTTCCGTAAGGCTCCATTTCGAGAACAGCCCCGCGCCGATCGCACCAGCGGCCCAACGGAACGATGAAGCGCTCTTCGACCAGCTCGGCCAGCGTCCGCCAGAAATCGTGACGCAGGTCCCGGCGGGCCGGCGCGGCCTCGTCGAATAGCTCGGGCAGCCGCGGAATCAGGTCGTAGCCCCGCCGTCGCTTGAATTCTTTGGGTAGATCGGGCGCCCAGTTCGAGCGGTAGACCTCGAGGCTGTCGCAACCGAAGCCGCGGATCAATCCGGGCGCGGCGTCGAACAGCGGCTGAGCGACTTTGGCCAGCCAGCGCTCCAGGGCGGCCTGGTCGTAATGGCTCAACACTTGGCCCTCGCCGCCGAAGGACGCCCGCTTGACCTGTTGGCCGGTCGGGCCGGAAATGAAAGCGATGATGTCGACGGTGAGCGGGTCAGGCAGGCGCTTCGCGCGGACGGCGGCAGTGATGTCCTTGCGGCCTTGGAACGCGGCGACGATCGATTCGCCGGGCGCGAGACTCACCAGCTCTTTTGGCGGCGGCGTGCCTTTCGTGCCGAGGACTCGGCGAAGGCGCAGCGCGGCGTCGCGCGGCTCGACGGCGGGGCCTCCGAAAGGCCAGCCCGTTCCGCCGTTGACGGAAAAAGTGAGGCCCAGCGCCGCGGCTTTTCGGGCGGCGTATCCGAAGGTCCGAAGGAATTCGGGCGAGCCGAATCTCTGGTTGAAGACGCCGCGGGCCGCGTCGTCCAATTCGACGGGGTAGAGAAAGTAGACGGTCACTCCGCCCACTCCGGAGCTCTTGATGAAAGCCAATTGGCGGTCGATCTCGGGTTCGGTCCAGGCCGGGCCAAAGACGCGCCAGTAGAGCCGCATCCGGGATTCGACCGGGACTTGGCGGAAGCCGGCTGCTAAATCGGGAGACTGGATCACGGCGGGAGTGGGGGCGGGTGCGGCGAGGCTGGTCGTCAGAAGGGCGAGCGCGGCCAGGATGGGAACAATTCGCATGACAGACCTCGCAAGGGAGCGAATCCCCCCGCCCGCGCGAGGCGGGCGGGGGGCAGTTGGACGGCAGTCGCGTTACTTTTTGGGATCGAGGGACTGGGTGATCAGATCCAGCAGGTCGGCTGCATGGATCTTGGTGGCGGCATCCGTCGACTTATTATTACGAAGGAGGTTCAGGATGGTCCGCAGCTCGGCCCGGAAGGCGCCGCGGCTGTCGTCTTTCAAGGCCGTGACGGCCGCTGCCGCCGCCGGGGGAGCCAGGCGGGCGCACAGCAGATCGACATAGGCTCTTTGGAGATTGCGCCGGTAGGGATCGACCTTGGCGGACATGTCGCCCATGAACTCGGTCAGAATGCCGCCTCGAAGGTCGGCCAGCATCTGGACCGTCGTGTAGGCCTGATCGCCGAGGATGGCCTCGTGCTCCTGGAGGCGCAGGAGGCGCGCCGAGCCGAGGATGCCGTTGAGCGCGGCCTGCTGGAGGGCCAGGACGCGGGCTTGTCCGCTCGTCGGCTCCAGCTTGCGCAGGACGTCGGTCGGCAAAAGCCAATCCGGGGTCTTGAAGACGTTGGCGTTCAGGAAGGCGACGGCCTCGGCCTGGCGGGCCTTGGCGATCGGCGTGAACCGCACGCCGGGGGCCGTGCCGGCCTTGGGCACGCTGTCGTAGCCGCCGATGATGTTGGCCACGTGGCCGACTTCGAGCCGGGCCTGGTCCCAGATGGCCTGGTACATATGGTCGAACTGCCGGTAATCCTCGAGCGGCTTGAGCGTCGCTCCCGGCAGCATGGCGATCACCCGCTGCAGGTTTTTGAACCCGAGAGTCGTGGCTTTGACGGCGTCGATATCGCCCACGGCCTCGGTTTCTTCGCCGGGGTCGGTACCGCGGGTGCCGGCCGTGCTGAAGCGCAGGTAGGGGGTCGTGTCCTGCACCTTGATCCATTCGTTTAAAGTCGGCTTTTCTGCGTCCGGGGTCTTAGCCGTCGGAATCGGCGTGTAGCCCCACTTGATGATGAAGTTGTCGTAGGGGCCGATCTTGGGGATGAGATCTTTGGGATCGATCTTGTCCTCGGGCTGGGCCACGTAGTTGAACCGGGCGTAGTCCATCAGGGTCGGCACATGGCTGTTCTTCTTGACCCAATTTTTGTCCCGGATCTGTTCGATGGTGTAAAGAGCCGAGGCCTTGAAGTTGTGGGGCAGGCCCAGCGAGTGGCCGACCTCATGGGTGATGATGTAGAGGAGGATGTCGCCCATCACTTCGTCGGGCATCGGCAGGGTCTTGACGCGGGGGTCGAGCGGGCCCGACTGGACCCAATACCAATCGCGGGCCAGCTGCTGGACGTTGTGGTAAATCTCGACGTCGGCCTCGAGGATCTCGCCGCTCCGGGGGTCGGAAACGTGCGGGCCCATGGCGTTGGCCGTGGTCGAGGGCACCCAGCGGACGACCGAATAGCGGGCGTCGTCGGCCGACCAGTCGGGGTCTTCCTGCGGCGTCGGCGCTTCCTTGGCTACGATGGCCTTCAGGAAACCGGCTTCCTCAAAGGCGGGCTGCCAGGCTTCGATGCCCTTCTTGACGTAAGGGACCCACTTCTTGGGCGTGGCCGGGTCGACATAAAAGACGATCGGCTTGACCGGTTCGCTCTTGGCCGCGGCCGGGTTCTTCTTCTCCAGCCGCCAGCGGGCGATGTAATCCACGACCGTGGTCTCGTGGTCGGGACGGCTGTAATCGGTGTGGCTCTGGGAGAAATAAGGGGCCCGGTTATCGAGCAGTCGGCCCATCATCTGCTTTTCGGGCAGCTTGACGAAGGAGTAGTGCACGACCGCCGTCGGACTGGGAGGAGACGGCATCATGTCGGCGAACTGGGGCGGGAACCCGGCCGGAAGCTGGGCCGGCTTGGGGTTGAACGTTTGGAGGGCTTCGACGTTCAGGTTTAGCGGGAAGACCCGGACTTTATCCAGGAAGGTGCGGGAGGCGTCGATGTTCAGGCCGCCCAGCGTCTTCTTGACCGGGATTTCGTTGACGTCGGAGGTGAAGAGCTTCGTGGCGTCGATGACCGGGGAGCCGTCCGCGGCCAGGGCCTCGACATTGAAAGCCATCATGATCGTGGCCGTGTTCATGGCGTCGACGGCCTTCTTGATCGGGTCGTTGGGGTCGGCGATGTTGGCGTAGGAAACAACTCGCAGCAGAACCTTGTTCTCTCGCAGCTCCCAGCGGACAACCATGTCGTCGACTTCCTGGCCGGGGTAGCTCGAGGCGGCGGGGCTCTTCTTGATCTGGACGACCAGCAGGAAGTCCTTGCCCAGCTCGCCCGTGGGGATCTCGAGCAGGAGTTTGCCCTTGGACGTGTGGGCCTTGAAAACGCCGATTTGGGTCTTGAACTCCGGAGTGACGACCTTGTCGTAGGGCTTGGGCTCGCTATCCTGGGGCTTGGCCGGAGGCGTCTCCGGCTTGACCGGAGCGGCCTGCGCCTGCGGCTTGGCCGGGTCTTCTTTTTGCGGCTTTTCCTGGGCCATGGCGGGTATGATGAGGGCCAGGGAAAGCAGGACGATAAAACATCGTTTCATCCGAAACCTCCTTGAAAACGATCGAAGGAAGAATATACCATTTTCGGGCGACAGGCCCAATCGAGAGAGGACGGCGCGGGCCGAGGGGCGATCCGGTCAGCCGGCCGGGCCGCCCGGGCGGCGTCGCTTATTCGTCCCGCAGCGGCCGCGAGATCTCGTCCAGGCAGGCCAGCTCGGCCGAGCCGAGAGTGAAAGTCATCGACTTAGTGTTGGACTCGGCCTGGGTTCTTTTCGTGGCGCCCGGGATGACGACCACGGCGTCGCCGCTGAAGCTGAACAGCCAGTTCAAGGCGACCTGGGCCGGTGTGGCCCCGTGCCGCGAGGCGACGTCCTTCAGGGCATCGATCAGCTCGCGGCTCTTCGCCAGGGCTTTGTGACGATAGAAGCCCCGCCACTTGCGCATGCCGGCGAGGGCCTTGAGCTGGCCGGGGTCGTCGTGGAAGCGGCCGGTCAGGACACCCTGCTCGAGCGGGGAATAGGCGATGATCGAGATGCCCAGCTCCTTGGCTGCGTCGAGCACGCCGCTTGTCTCGATCTTGCGGTGCATCAGGCTGTAATGGACTTGATTCGAGACGAGGGGGATGCCTTCTTCGGCCAGGACGCGGTGAGCCTCCCGCATTCGCCCGGCGCCGAAGTTGGAGACGCCGACATAGCGGATCTTCTTCGCCTTGACCAGGGCGGCCATGGCCCGGACCTGCTTTTCGGTCGAGGACAGCGAGGTCGGGTTGTGGATCTGGTAGAGATCGATCGGGAAGGGGGCCAGGCACTCGATACGCTCCGCGATCGTCTCGCCGATGCTCTTGGCCCGGCGCAGAACCGGCATCCACTTGGTGGCCACGATCACGTCGCTCGGGAGCCGCCCCGCTTTCTGCAGAACTCTTGAGAGCTGTTTCTCGGAGGCGCCGTTGCCGTAGGCCTCCGCCGTATCGAACCAGTTGATGCCCCCGTCGAGCGAGGCGGCGACGATGGCTTCGATCTCCTCCTCGGGCAGGGCGGGCCAATACTTCATCAGGCCTCGGCCCTGGCTGAACTGCCAGCAGCCCAGCCCGACCGGGGTGACCATCAGATCGGATTTTCCGAGCCGGCGCAGAGGGATCGTCATGGGGTTTTCCTCGGGCTTACTTCTTGGCTTCAAACAGCGTCCAGGGATTGGCCTTCATGTCCTTGAGATAAGGAATCTGCCAGGCCCACTCGGGCCGCGCCTTGACGAATTCGGCGGCGACGAAATCGCGGCCGCAGGGATGGCCCATCCGGCCCCAGAGCTTGAGCCCCTTGGCCAGGGCTCCCGTCGTGACCTTGCCCTGCACCGCGCCGCCGGGGTAGTGGGGCGCCCAGGAGAATTCCGGCAAGCCCTTGGCGTCTCCCTCGACGTGTCCGCAGAGGACGTTGGCGTTGTCGGCTGCGGCCCCCGTCGAGGCGTCGATGTGATCGCCCATAAAGGCCATGGCCTTGTCGGCGTCGATCGTCCCCTTGTTCTCCTTCATCAATTGTTCCCAACGGGTCCGCCGGACGCAGACCGACTGCTTGGTGTTCTTGGGGTCGAACGTCGTCTCTTCGGCAATAACCTGCTCACCGACCGGGAAGTTGGCCCCGACATAATAGCCGTCCTTCGTCCGCCAGACGCGATGGCTCTTAAGGCCGACCTCGACCCGGGCGATCTCGCCGGCGTTGAGGTCGCCGACCAGCCAGTCGTTGGCGTAGGCGCCGTTGCTGTCCGTTGTCATGAATTTGACGAAATCATCGATCGAAGCCCCGTATTGGGCGGCCTTGCGGGCTCGAGCGAATTCGGGGGTGCCATCCTCGCGAAAGCCCTTATACTGGGCCATGGTCGTCTCGGTGTAGAGCAGGCCGGCCCCGTTGACGACGAAATCGTCGCCGCTGTGGATATAGCCGGGCATGGCGTCCATAAGTATGCGTTGACCTTGAGATGGAACGATGTCCAGAACGACGTTCCAGCGCTGGCCCAGGATATACTCGGTCCAATTGTTGTGGGCCATCACGACGCCGCCGTCCTTGGTGTAGCCGCCGACGGCCACGAAGGCGCTGCAGTAGGCCGGGGCCTTGTTGTCGCCCGCCCCGGGCTTGGCCTTTTCGTCCAGCCAAGGGATGTAATACCAGGCCAGCTCGATCCAGCCGTTGAGGGCTGTGATGTCGATCCGGTCGTAGCCGAGCTCGGGCCGGCGGGCTTTCAAGCCTTCGGCGATACCTTCGATCTCGTCCTTGTATTCCTGGTCCAGCTTGGGCCAGAACATCCGCTCGGCCGCCTCCCGGAAGAAGGCCCAGTCCCGGTTGGCCGCCTTGGGGAAGTAGAAGGCCATGGTCTTTAGCAAATCGTCGATTTCCGCGGCCAAGTGCCAGCCGTGCTGGAACCCGATCTCGCGGGGCGTTCCCCGAAGATGGACGAAGACCCAGCCGCCGAGGTCCTCGCGCGAGGAGGCTTGCAGCCGGGGATCGGCGGCGCCGGCGGCGGCCGGAGCGGGCGGGGCGGCTTTCGGTCCGCAGGCCGCGAACGACAGGGCGGCGGCGAGCAGGATGGCGACGATTACGAAGCGGCGGCGGGTTAGCGGCATGGCGTCCTCCGGTCGGAAGTGTCGGCAATGGAAAAAACTATATCCCACTGCCGGGTGGGAGACAACCCCTCAAACGTGGGATGAATCGACCGTCACAGAAAAGCCCATAGGACGATCAGAGCGGCGAAAGCCGCCACGACGGCGGCGATGAGGACGAACAGCTTGGCGATCATTTCGGCGCGACCTCCTCGCGCTTGAGACGGCCCGTTTTCCGGACCGCCTCTTTCAGGACGAACTCCATCTGGGCGTTGACGCTGCGCAGCTCGTCCGCGGCCCATTTCTCCAGGGCCGCGTGGACGTCGGCGTCAAGCCGCAGAAGGAACTTCTTCTTCTCGATCAAGAATACAGCGTCCCCGTGTTGATGATCGGCTGGACCTCGGACTCCGAGACCAGGGCCACCAGCAGGTTGTTGACCATGGCGGCCTTCTTCTCATCGTCCAGGTGGACGACATTCTTGGCTTCCAGATGCTCCAGGGCCATCTCGACCATGCCGACGGCGCCGTCGACGATCTGGCGGCGGGCGGCGATGATGGCCTCGGCCGCCTGGCGGCGGAGCATGACCTGGGCGATCTCGGGCGCATAGGCCAGGTGGGAGATGCGGGCTTCGACCACGCGGACGCCGGAGATGTCGAGCCGCTCCTGGACCTGCTCGCGGAGCTTGGCGGCGATCTCCTCGGTGTTGGCCCGCAGCGACTCCTGGTCCTTCTCGTGCGAGTCGTAGGCGTAGTGGGTGGCCAGCTGGCGCACGGCCGTCTCGCTCTGGATGGCCACGAAGTTCTTGTAGTTGTCGACGTTGAAGACGGCCTTGGCCGTGTCGACGACGTGCCAGACGATGACGGCCGCGATCTCGATCGGGTTGCCGCGGGCGTCGTTGACCTTGATCTTCTGGCTGTCGAGGTTGACGATCCGCAAAGTCACCCGCTTCTTGATGGTGAATGGGTTGGCCCAGTGGAATCCTGGCCGGTGCGCCGTGCCGACGTACTTGCCGACGAAGGTGAAGACCTTGGATTCGTTGGGGTGGATGATGAAAAAGCCCGGGATGAGCAGGCCGCCGGTCAACAACAGCAAGATGGCCGCTCCCAGCGTAGGTGTAAAAGTCTGATCGGGCTTGACGCCGATGAGGATCGAAAACGCGCCCGCGAACAGGGCGACGATGACGACCACCATCGCCCAGCCGTTGACCTGGAAGACGCTCTTTTCCTGGATGTTGATCATGGCTCACTCCTTGTATATCAAAGTGATATCACTATGATATTGTTATTGTCAAGCGATTTATTTCCGCGCGGCCGGCGGCCGGGCTTTGGAGGCGGAATGAAAAATGGTAGAATAACCCGGCCAACCGTACCGCGGAGAGGTGCTGGAGTGGTCTAACAGGAGCGCCTGCTAAGCGCTTGTCCTGGTTTACCCCGGGACCGCGGGTTCGAATCCCGCCCTCTCCGTTCCTTTCCCAGAGCGCTGTCCACTCCCCCCTATTTTCATAGGGGGGCAGGGGGGTAAATACCAATAAAAATAGATTGGGAGCGCTCTGGGCAATGAGGGCAACGACAATCAGAACGCATTGCTGCGTGCGATAATCATCGTTCTTTCGTCTACGGGGAGCAGGGGGGTAGATTCCAATGATTCTTTGGCGGGGAACGCGCGGGGCAATCTTCCTGTTCGAACAGCCGGGGGGATTCTCTCTTCCCTCTAGAAAATGCTATCCTAATCCCATGAAAGAGAGCTACTTCAAAAACGGCCCAAAGGCGACTTCGCAGAAGGGTGATCGGCTGACCTACTTCTACAAGTCGGGCCCCATCAAGGCCCAAGGCAAGTTCGTCGACGGCATGATGCAGGGGAAGTGGGTCTTCAACCACGAGGACGGCAGCCTCTGGCAGATCGGACATTTCAAGGACAACCTGAAACACGGCGAGTGGATCCGATACGGCAAGAACGGAAAGGTCGAGTACCGGGAGCGCTTCGTCCTGGGCAAGATCGTCAAGAAGAAGTAAGCCTGGGCTGGAGCCGCGATCGGATGCTCGCGCCGACATCAAAGCCCCCTTGCGCCGGGCGCAGTTTGTTATAAGATACTCCCAATGTCCCAACGAGGAGTCCGTCCATGACGCTTCGCCGCCCGTCCCTTCCCGGTCTGATCCTGCTCTCGATCGCCGCCGCCCTGATCGCCTTGGCGGCTTGCGCCGAAAAGCCTGCGCCCCTGCCGGCCGGCCTGCCCAAGCCGCCCACACGCCTGGCCGACCTGCAGCCGCTCTTCGCCGACCCCCCGGCCGAATACCGCAGCGCCCCGCTGTGGGTCTGGAACGATCGCGTGACCGAGGCGGAGATCGACGAGCAATTGGCCGACTTCAAAGCCAAAGGCATCGGCGGCGTGTTCGTCCACCCGCGCCCCGGCCTGATCACTCCTTACCTCACGCCGGAATGGATCGGCCTCTTCCAGCACGCGGTCGAGAAGGGCAAGTCCCTGGGGATGAAGATCTGGATCTACGACGAGAACTCCTATCCCTCCGGATTCGCCGGCGGGCACGTTCCCGCGGCCATGCCCGACGCCGCCCGGTCCGGGCTGCGGATGACCAAGATGGAGGCGCTTCCGGCCGCTTTCGAGAGCGAGCCGGTCGTCGTCCTGCGCCGCACGGACGCGGGCTTCGAGGACATCACGGCCCGGCTGAAGACCGAGAAGTTCGGCCCGGGCGCCTACATCGTCTATGACATCAACGCCCAGAAACCCAGCCCCTGGTTCGGCGGATATACCTATGTCGATATCATGCGGCCTGACGTCACGGCCAAGTTTCTCGAGCTGACCCTCGACCCTTATAAGGCCGCCTTCGGGGCCGAGTTCGGGGCCGCGGTGCCCGGCTCCTTCCAGGACGAGGCCGAGATCAGCCCGGCCGGCGGCCAGGGCATGACCGTCCTCAACTGGACGCCGCGGCTCTTCGCCGCCTTCCAGGCCAAGTTCGGCTACGACTTGCGGCCGAGCCTACCTTCGCTGACGGACGACGTCGGCGATTTCAAGGCCGTCCGCCACGACTTCTACGCCCTGCTCCTGGACCTCTTCATCGAGGGCTGGGCCAAGCCCTACTTCGAGTATGCCCAGAAGAACAACCTGGCTTTCACCGGCCATTATTGGGAGCACGAATGGCCGCGGCCGGTCAGCAGCCCGGACAACCTGGCTATGGCCGCCTGGTCCCACATGCCCGGCATCGACATCCTGATGAACGACTTCCAGCGCGACACCCACGCCCAATTCGGCAACGCCCGGGCCGTCAAGGAAATCCGCAGCGCCGCCAACCAGATGGGTCTGCCGCGGACGATGTCCGAAACCTACGGCGCCGGCGGTTGGGATCTGACCTTCTTCGACCAGAAGCGGATCGCCGACTGGGAGCTGGCCCTAGGCGTCAACTTCATCAATCAGCATCTTTCCTACGTCACCATCATGGGCGCCCGCAAGCGCGATCACCCGCAGTCGTTCTCCTACCACGAGCCTTGGTGGGGCGACTATAAGATGATGGGGGATTACTTGGGCCGACTGTCGCTGGTTGTCTCCTCCGGCCGGCAGGACAACCGGATCCTGGTCCTGGAGCCGACTACAACCGCCTGGATGCATCATAAGCCCGGCGGGGATACCGACGCCATCAAGGCCATCGGCAAGGACTTCCAGGCCTTCGTTGACGAGCTCGAAGCGGCCCAGGTCGAATACGACCTGGGGAGCGAGGATACTCTGCGGGCTCACGGCCGGGTCGACGGCAAGACCCTGCGGATCGGGCCGCAAACCTATGATGTCGTCGTCCTCCCACCCGGGTTGGAAAACCTGGAAAGGCCCTCCGTCGATCTGCTCGGGAAGCTCCTGGCCAAGGGCGGACGCGTTCTGGCTCTTGTCCCGGCGCCTGCTTTTGTCGCCGGCCGTCCCGACAAGGCCGTGGCCGACCTGGCTGCCAAGCATGCCGAACAATGGATGACGGCGACACCCGCCGAGGCGCCGGCCAAGCTGGCCGAAATCCTGGCCCCGGCCCTGCGTTTCACCGTCGCAGGCGCGCCTGCCGCCATGCCCAACATGCTCTTCCACCACCGTCGGACCTTCGCCGACGGGGAGCTCGTCTTCCTGGCCAACATCGATCCGGCGGCGGGAATCGCCGGCGAGCTTGCGGGGCCCGGCAAGTCCGTGAGCCGCTGGGACCCTCTGACCGGCAAGATCGAACCGTATCCCAGCCAAGCAGCGGACAATAGCCTAAAGGCGGCTTTTAACCTTCCCCCGGGCGGCAGCTTGGTCCTGGTGCTCTCGCCCGAACCCGCAACGCCCGTGCCGGCTCCCGCCAACCTGGAATGGGCGGACGCCGCTCCCGGCGCCAAGACCGTGATCGCCCGGGCGGGCGGCAACATTCTGACCCTGGATTACTGCGACCTGACCGTGGGCGGCAAGACTGAGAAGGATCTCTACTTCTACGACGCCCAGCTTAAAACCTACCGAGCCCACGGCCTGGACCGCAACCCCTGGGACAGCGCCGTCCAGTACAAGACCAACATCCTGGACAAGGACAAGTTCGCGGCCGATTCGGGCTTCGAGGCGACGTTCCATTTCCGGGTAGCGCCCGGCGTCGCTCCGGCCGCGCTTGTCGCCGTGATCGAACGGCCCGGCCTCTTCCATGTCTCCTGCAACGGCAAGCCCGTCGAGCCCAAGCCCGGCGAGTGGTGGCTGGACAAGGCCTTCGGGGTCTTCCCCCTGACCGTCAAGCCGGGTGATAACACGATCACGCTCAAGGCGGCGCCGTTCACCATTCACAGCGAGCTCGAACCGATCTATTTGGTGGGCGATTTCGCCGTCAAGGGCGAAGCCAAGGGATTCCAGGTCGTGCCGCCGGCAGCCCTGTCGTTGGGGCCCTGGAGCGGGCAGGGGATGCCCATGGAAAGCGGCCGGGTGGATTACTCCAAAACGATCGACGTGCCGGCCGAGGGACCGGGGGCCGCCCGCTACCGCGTGGCCCTGGGCGCCTGGCTGGGCGCGGAAGCTGAAATTCGGGTCAACGGCAAGAAGGCCGGCCTGATCGCCTTCGCCCCCTTCGAGCTGGACATCACCGGATCGCTTCAGCCGGGGCGAAACGAAGTCACCGTGGCCGTCATCGGGACGCTCAAGAACACCCTGGGACCCTTCCACAACAATCCCCAGCTCGGCCGGGCCTGGCCGGGATCGTTCCAGCAGGGCGCTAAAGGCGGCCGTCCGGCCGGCAAGGACTACTCCGTCGTCGGCTACGGGCTGTTTGAGGATTTCAAGGTCCAGAAGACGCGCTGAGCGCCCGGGCAGAAGGGATCGCCAAAATCCCTTCGGATTGTCGTCCCGAGTCCCGCCGAAGGCGGGGCGTGGGGATCTCTCTTCGGCGAATCGTAAACGATGGGTTTAAAAGCGCGCCGCGAAACGAAGCCGTAGATCGAAAACGGTCTCGAATATCGCCCGCACCTGTGCGTCCGTGACCCGGTCGTCCATGTTGATGCAGCAAACTCCGGTCCGCCGCGGATCCCCCGCCGCCTCCATGCGTTCTTCGATCGCCCGCCGGATCTCGGTCTCGCTCCACCCGACGATCTCGACCGGGCTTAGCCGGATGTTGAGGAAGGTGTCCGGCAGCCGCTCGCGCAGGAGCTTCAGATCCCCGCCCCACCCCACGTCTAGAAAATCCAGATGGGGCAGGGCGACGAACGAGCCCGCGAAGCGATGCGGATCGGCGCCGCAGTAATGGACGCCGAAGGGCCGCTTCCGTCTGCTCCAATCCTCGTCGAGCGGGAAGAGGAAGTCCCGGTAATGAGCGACGGAGATCATCGTCAGGGCGCATTCGGAATGCAGAAAGACCGGCGCCGCGAGATGGCGCACCGTCCGGTTGACGGAGATCGAGGTCGTTCCTGATTCCCGTTCCAGAAGAGCCGTGAATCGTTCGATGACCTGCCCGATGCGGCGGAAATACCCGTGAACTTCTGCGGGGCGATCGACCATATCCAGGAAGATCGCCTGGCCGCGCAGGTCCAAGGCGAGATTGAGAACGCCGGCCCAGTTGACGTCGCCCGAAACATAGCCGAAGCGGGCTTTGAGCTCCCGGATAAGCCTCTCGAACCGCAAGTAGGCCGGGCTCGCGAAAGCGGCTTCGACATCGAGGGTCAGGTCCGGTTGTTCCGCCGGGACGACCAGCGGAGGGCCGTCTTCGGGATATACGACCCGGCAGCCCAACATCTCGGATAGCAGGAATCCGGCCGCATTGTGGACGGCCCCGATCGACGGGACGTCGCGGCGGTGATCTTCGCCCAGCCCGAGGTCTCCGAAGCGCTCGAACAAGACCATTTCCATCCGCCGTTCGTCTTCCACCCGGCGGACGGGGTGATAGTAGAAATCCGGGTCGAACGAAAGGCCCGCGTACCTGTGCCACCACGAAGGATGGAAGACGACCTCGACGGGCAGGAGCCCGTCCTTCGGGCTCCTCCTTTTTATTTGGTTCATCTCCCATCTCCGGGAAACGCGGCCAGGGGTATCGGCCCGGCGGCTTCGGCCTCGCCTCGCCACATGCAGCCGAAGGCGCTGACCGACTCCCTCCTTTGAAGGAGGGGATGGGGAGGTGATATCAATAAAATTAAAAGTGTCAGGTGCCTTCGGAAGATAAGAATTCCATCGGCGCCTCCGCGCTTCGCAGTCCTCGTCGGGACGTCGCTTCGACGGTCCCCGCGAGGGCGGAACTGCGCATTCCAGATCGCCCGGTCTTGGCGGCATCCCCACTCCATTTCGATTCCGATAGATGGTCGCGTGCTCAATCAGCCCTCGGCGCCCGGCTAGAGCCAGGTTCCCTCAGAGAGTTGTGGAAAAAGGCGCCGGCCTCGCGATTTCGCCGTTGGCCGATACCCCTGTCCACGCATTTTTCCCGGAGATAGGAGATGATCCTTTTATTTCCCGGCCCAATCGAGCAGGGAGGAAAGCCAGTCCGGCTCGGGCCGGCCCAGGAAGCTCCAGACGGTCTCGGCCCGGATCGCCTTCCGCAGCGATTTGAGCGGCGGAGCGTAATTGGCCCGGGGCTGGATAGCCAGCGGGGGGACGTCGTCGCGGAAGGCGTCGGCGTAGGTTTCCAGCGTGGCCAATCCCGCCGCAAAACCGATGCGCGGCTCGATCAGGGCGGCGGCCATCGCGGCTTGGCCGGCCGCGGGGCCGCGCCCGACCACGGCGACCGGAATCCCCGCCGGCGCGAAGGCGGCCGCGGCCCGGGCGATGTCCCAGCCCATGCCGAACGCCGGCGCCTGGCCGAGGTAGGTCGTGTAGCGCAGCTCGATCCCCTTGACCTCCCCGATGCCGCGCGGATCGACGGCCAGGCAGGAGATCCCCGCTTTGATCAGGCGGCCGATCGGAAATTCGTCGACCGCGGCGGCTTTGCCTTTCTCCCCGACCAGGACGACGAGAGCCTTCGGCCTTCCCTCGGCCGGCCAAAGAAGGGCCGGGAGCGTAAGCCCCGGCTCGGAGTCGAAGACGGCTCGGATCTTGCCCCCGTTTTCATCCAGCCGCTTGGGTTCGGTTGGTACAGCCGTTGGAAGGCCGCCGTTCAATCGGATATAGGCCATGGGCGACTTGTCTTTGGGGGAGCGGTCGAACATGCCCCTGGCGATATCCCGCATGGTCGTGGCTTTGGCGGGCGGAACGGCCAGGACGAACAGCTCGGGCGAATTCGGGGGCTCGGTCTCAAAAGCCGGTTCAGGGACCGGGGCGCCGTCGCCGACGCCGCGGAGATATTTGTCGAAGAAGCCGAGCGCAGTCTCGCGCATCGGCCGGCTGTAGTCGTGGCCGCCCGGAAACATCCGCAGCCAGGCGTCCTCGGACTTGCCGAAAAGCCCCCATAGCCGGCGAAGCTTCTCGTCGGTGAGCCGCATGCCGGCCGCCGGGAATTCGACATCCTCCTCGGCCCCGATGATCAGGATGGGCGCGGGAGCTCGCACGGCGATGACGTCGGCCCGGTCGCCCAGCCCGAGTGAGCCGGGGACGTGGTTGCAGAGGCAGCCGTTGTTGGGGTTGATCTCGAGGCTGCTGGCATAGACGACACTGGCGGCGCAGGTGAAGCGCGGCTCGGCGGCGAAGGCCCACATCGTGGCCAGGCCTCCGCCCGACGCCCCGGTCAGCCCGATCCGGGTCATGTCCGCCTCGGGCCGGGTGGCCAGATAGTCCAGCGTCCGGACGAGGTCCCAGACGTAGACGCTGGTCGCGTTCTGGGAGCCAAGGATCAGGCGCAGATCATCGTGCGTGCCGGCCTCGCGGCGCTCGATGCGCTTGTCGCCCTCGAAGCTGAATCCGGGCGAATCGACGACGATGGCCAGGTAGCCGTGGAGGACCTGGCCGATCAGCCGCGATTGCACCGTCGGCTCGTTCTTCTTATAGCCCCAGTGCCCATGCGGGTTGACGATGACGGGCAGCTTGCGCCCGGCGGCGCCGTCGGGGACATAGAGGTGGGCGGTGACGGAAAATCCGGGCCGGCTTTCGAAGACGACCTTCTCGATGCGATAGCCCCGCCGCGGCAGGACGCCGGTGACCCGGGCCTTGAGCGGGGTGCGCTTGGGCAGGGGATCGAGGCCGAGATCCTTCAAGAGCTCGGGCCGGGCGGCCGCCCGCCTCTTCTCGAATTCCTCTCTCGTGGCCGGCGCGGGTAAAGCCGCCGCCGCCTTGACCTTCTTTTCCAGGAAGGCGTTGGCCATCTGATCGCCGCGCAAGCCCAGCGAGCCCAGAAGGTCGTCGTCGTCCAATCGGGCCGGGAAGGGCTTGTCGGCGCTTTCGCCCTGTTTGGCCGCGATGACCTGGCCCAGGGTCAGGAAGGGGATGCCGCGGGCGGCCATGAAATCGGTCACGGCCGTCGAGGCCTCGTCGGCGCCTCCCGTCCCGGCGTCGACGACCACGACCGGCTTGTCCCGTCCCCCCGAGGTCAGGACGATCTCGAGGGCGGCGGAAGCCGCTGGAATCTGCAGGCGGTCAAGAAGCCTGGCTTGAAGAAGAATGACCCGGCCGCGGCTTAGGGTCAGTTCGGCCGCCGCGCCGTTCGCCGCGATATCCCAGCCCGAGCTCGGCAGGAAGCTCTGCTGCAGGATTTCGGCATCCTCGATCTTCGGCAGGCAAAGGAATCCGGCCGGGTCGAACATCCTCTCGCGGCGGTTTTCGACGCGCAGCGGCGCGGGCAGCCAATCCAAGCCGGAACGATCCAGGGCGTATTCCTGGTCGAGGACAACAAGGGTCATGCCCCGGCGCACGGGGTCGAGGAGCTTCCGCAGGACCGGGACGTTGAAACGCCCGCGGAGGCTCCCGGCGTGCGAAGAGACGAGAAGAAGTCCATGCTCGTCGGGCGAGAGGATGGCCGGATCGAGATAGGACAGGGCTTCGCCGAGAGCCGGTGCGGCGGGTGGGGCGGGGACGACGGCGGGGGAGGCCTGGGCCTGCCCGGCGGACATCCCGACGGCGCCGATCGCGGCGAGGACGAGGAGCGGGAGGGCGAGGAATCGTCCGGCTTTGGTCATGGGATCAGTCCTCCATGGCGGACAGGGTTTATTCGAGCCGGGGCAATTATATGCGGCCGGAGGCCCCAGGGCAACGGCAGGTCTTCGAAAGGTCGGCCGGGCGCGCTTAAAGCTCGGACCAGGAAGTCCGCAGGAGAGTCAGCTCCTTGTCGTCGGCGGCCCGGGACAGCCGATGCAGGAAGCGGACGGGCTCGCCGCCCTCGAGCTGTTCGATCCGGCTCAGGAGGCGGTCGCCGTAAAAGGCCTCGCCGCGGAAGTTGACCTCGAGCGAGGCCGGGCGGCGATGGAACAGGATCTCGTCGGGGACCGTCTCCATGGCCCGGTGCATGTAGACGGACGCCGTGACATGGCGGTTGAGGTCGATGTCGGAGAAAAAGACGGGAAATTCCTTGCGCCCGTCCTCCCGGCCCAAGGCGGGGAGGGCGGCGAAGTCGTCGTCCAGGGCGCGCTTTTCGAGTAAAGGGAATCCTTCCAGGTGCTCGGCCGTCCTGGCCGGGCGCCGGGTCTTGAGGTCGACGATGAGCCAGGATGACGTGGCCAGGGCCAGGGGACCGTCCGCGTCGGTGATGACGTAATCGCGGACCGCGTAGAGGGGCTGGCGGCCCGACGGCCAGGTCTCGATCACAACGTCCCTGCCCCATACCGGGTAGCGCCGAAACTCGATATGGAAACGCGATAGGACCCAGGTCAAGCCCTTGCGGAACAGGTCGGTCACGGCCAAGCCCCCCAGCCCGGCATGTTCGCCGGCGGCCTCCAGGATATAGTCGATGAACGAAATGGGGTGGATGAGGCCGCTGCCGTCGATGTCGATGTTCCGAACGTTGAATGTTTTTCGGTGAATCGTCTCGACCATCACTTGCCTCCCGAATTTGGGGTGCCGATCCCGCTCGATTTTGGGCGCCGGGCCAACTCGTGGAGAGAGGGGTTGCCGCGCTCCCGGGAGTCGCTCGCAACGACGGAGAGGGAATCCCAACCGTTCCGGCGACGAGGCCACAGTATACGGGATGGCGACGCGGCGGGCAATCGGCCGCGGCGCCGTCGGGCGGCGTTGACCCCTTCTCCCGCCTCGGCTAGAATGGGTCCGCTTCAAGCCGGCTTTTACCGGCCGGAAGCAGGAGGCTAATTTGCCGGCACGCATCGGGTTCGACAACGACAAGTATCTCCGTGAACAGACCGCCGCCATCCTCGAGCGCGTGGCCCAATTCGAAAACAAGCTCTACCTCGAATTCGGCGGCAAAGTTCTGTTCGATATGCATGCCTCCCGGGTCCTGCCCGGCTTCGATCCCAACGTCAAGATGCGCCTCCTGCAGAAGCTGAAAGACCAGGCCGACATCCTGCTCTGCATCTTTGCCGGCGATATCGAGCGCAAGAAGATCCGGGCCGACTTCGGGATCACCTACGACGTCGACGCCCTCAAGCTCATCGACGACCTGGCCGAGTGGGGGGTGGAAGTCAACGGGGTGGTCATCACCCGCTTCGAGAACCAGCCTTCGGCCCGCGTCTTCAAGAACAAGCTGGAGCGGCGCGGCCTGCGGGTCTACACCCACGGCTTCACCAAGGGCTACCCGACCGACGTGGACATGATCGTCAGCGACGCGGGCTACGGCGCCAACGAGCCCATCGAGACGCATAAGCCGCTGGTCGTCGTCACCGGCCCCGGGCCCGGCAGCGGCAAGCTGGCCACCTGCCTGTCCCAGCTCTACCACGACTGGCGGCGGGGGATGAAGTCGGGCTACGCCAAGTTCGAGACATTCCCGATCTGGAACCTGCCCCTCAAGCATCCCGTCAACGTGGCCTACGAGGCGGCCACCGCCGACCTGCGCGACTTCAACCTGGTCGATCCGTTCCACCTGGAGGCCCACGGCCAGGTGGCCATCAACTACAATCGCGACGTCGAGGTCTTCCCCGTCCTGCGCCGCATCCTGGAGAAGATCACCGGCGGCGAGGCGATGTACAAGTCGCCCACCGACATGGGGGTCAACCGGGCCGGGTTCGGCATCATCGACGACGCGGCGGTCCGCGAGGCCGCCCTGCAGGAGCTCATCCGGCGGTTCTTCCGTTACCAGTGCGAATACGCCATGGGCCTGTGCGACAAGGAGACGGTCGAGCGGGCCGAGCTGATCATGCGGGAGATGAAGACCCGGCCCGAGGACCGCAAGGTCGTGGAGCCGGCCCGGCGGGCGGCCGCGGAAGCCCAGGCTTCGGGCAAGGGCCACAAGGGCGTGTTCGTCGGAGCGGCCCTGGAGCTCCCCGACGGCTCGATCGTCACGGGCAAGAACTCGCCCCTCATGCACGCCGGGTCGAGCCTGGTCCTGAACGCCATCAAGCGGCTGGCCGGCGTCCCCGACGCCATGCCCCTGATCTCGACATCCGTCCTGGACGCCGTATCCCGGCTCAAGGAAAACATTCTCGGGGCCAAGAACGCCAACCTTGACGTCGAGGAGGTCCTGATCGGGCTGAGCATCACCGCCGCCGCCAACCCCACGGCCCAGATGGCCCTGGAAAAGCTCAAGGATCTGCGCGGCGCGGATGTCCACATGACCCACATCCCGACGCCCGGCGACGAGTCCGGGCTGCGCCGGCTCGGCTTGAGCCTGACCAGCGACCCGAACTTCGCGGGCAAGAATCTGTTCACGGCCTGACGCCATGACCACCGGAGCCATGATCATCGGCATCGCCGCCCGGCCCGGGCGGACTTTTCGGACCCTGGCGACCGAGCCTCGCGGCTTGGCTTCGGGCGCCCGGACTCTCCTCGCCGTCGGCGCTCTCTATGCCCTGACCTCAGCCGGACTGGCAGCTGCCGGGGCCTTGATCACCGCTCCGCCTTGCCTCGTATTCTCGCCCGACAACTATTACGCCCTGCAAGCTTTTTTCGCTCTGCCCGTGTTCTTTTTGGCCTGGCTGGCCGCCGCCGGCGCCGCCTATTTGCTCAGCCGGCGCCGCAGCCAGGGGACATTCGAGGGGATGCTGGCGGTCCTAGCTCCGGCTCTGGCCGTTCCGCTGATCGTAATCTGGTTCTTCGCCGCCGCCTTGGCCGTCTTTCTGGCCTTGGGCGGTTCCCAGGAGGAGATCATGGCTCTCACGACCGGGCCCGGGATCGAGCAGGCCGTCGCCTTCGGATACCCGATCTTGGCCGCCGCCTGGCTGATCGTCTTGAGCGTCCTGGCCGTGCGATCGGCCCGGCGGGTGGGATGGATCCGCGCCGCCGGCGCCGGCCTGGCCGCCGGATTCATTTTTCTGGGCTTCCTCATCGTCTTCATACGCTGAACGGCGAACGCGCCGACGCCGCTTCGATCGGGGAGAACATGATCGACGTCAAAGAACACTATTACGACGACGACCCCGCCATCGGGCCCGCCGATGTCCGTACCCGGCTTCGGGAGGCCGGCTATTTTTTCCTGGGCAACGGCCGCATTCAGGCGGCTGTCCAGTTCTCTCCGGCCGGGGAGGGATCTGCGCTGGGGCTTCTGATCATGGACCCCGAACGCCTCGGGAAGAAGCGCGAAGCGTTGACCATGGATCCGGAGGCGGGCTTGACGGGGACGATGCTGGAAATCGAGGCCGACGGCAAGCGCTTTCGCCCGGCTGCGGCGGGGCTGCGAGTCGCCTGGGAGGATCGCGACGGGATCCCGGCCGTGCGCGCGGTCTGGAAGACCGGCGGCTTGCAGGCGGTCGAGTCGTTCTTTTGCCCCGATCCCGAAGCTCCCATGCTGATCCGCGAAATCTCCGTCCGGGGGCTGTCCCGCCGCCGCGGCGTGCCCCGGATTCGGACCGGCGTCCCCGGCTCGATGATCGTCGCGGTCCCCACGCTTCGGGCCGACGGCACGGCCCGCGCGGTTTTGAGCTACAGCCTGGATGAGGCCCGGACCGGCATCCGGATGGCCGTCCTGGACGATCCTCCGGATGAAGCGCCCGCCCGGGCTTATTGGAAATCCCTGGCCTCCATCTCGTTCGGCGAGGCGCGGCTGGACCGGTTCTTCCGGGCCGCCAAGCATCAGCTCCCCGCCCTGGTTTCCGCTTCGGGCCGGGTGGACGGCAGCCTCTGGCAGTACAACCGCGAGTGGCTTCGCGACCAGGCGGTCGTCGCCGCGGCCTTGGCCATGATCGGCGAGCGCCGGCGGGCTCGGACTATGTTTGCCCGGCTGTTGGACCGCTTCGTGACGCCGGAAGGCGATACGGTCGATTCCAGCGTTCGCCGCGATCCCGACGAGGTCGAGCTCGACCAGAACGGCTTTCTGTTGCTGGGCTTGAAACAGTACGCCCTCTGGACCGGGGACCTGGATCTCATCCGGAGCCGCTGGGCCAAGATCAAGGCCGCGGCCGAGTTCCCGCTCCTCCCGGTCTTTCGCCACGCCCCGTCGGGCCTGCTTACAAATCGGCGGGAGTTCTGGGAGCGGCACCGCGCTCACGGGATCGAGCCGGGCATCGAGCTCATCCACCAGGCCGCCACAGCGGCCGGGCTGGAAGCGGGTGCCGTCCTGGCCCGGCTGACCGGCCGGGGCGAGGAGGCCGCCCGCTGGATGGCCGAAAGCGCCCGCCTTCGCAAGGCCATGCTCGAAGACCGCGTCTTCCGGATGGTCGACAATCGCGGCTTCATCAAGCGGCGCGGACTGGATGGGAAAACTCAGGAGACGATCGTCCCCTTGCCGGACGCGGGACTGCCTGCCGCCGTCCCGCTGGCCGCCGAACCGGTCCACTATCTCAACCCGGACACTTCGGCCGCCCTGCCGATCGTCTTCGGCCTGGTGCCTCCGGAATCCCCGCTGGCCGCGCTGACTCTCGCCTCGCTGGAAACTCTTTGGGATCAGGCCTGGACGGGGGGCGGCTACGGCCGTTACCATTTCACTTCCGAGCCCGACTCCGCGGGGCCGTGGCCGTTCCCGTCGCTGTTCATCGCCCGGGCCTCGGTCGAGACCGGCGATTTCGCGACCGTCCAGCGCGTCCTGGCCTGGATGGACTCGGTCCCCGGCGCCGCCGCCGGATCGTGGTTCGAGTTCTACGGCCGCCGGTTGTCGCCGCCTTTCCCCCAGGTCGGCATCATTCCCTGGACCTGGGCCGAGCTCATCCACTTGTTCGTCCATCATATGCTCGGAGTGCGGCCCGAAGAGGACGGCTTGACGGTCCGGCCGCGCCTGTGGCCTGGCCTGGGGCCGGTGCGGGCCGACTTGGGCTTCCGGGGCGCCCGTTTGGAGCTGGAGATGGCCCCCCAACCCGAAGACCGGCCGACTCATATCGAAACGGACGGCACGATCATCCGCCGGACCGGCGGCGAAGCCCGGCTGGCCTATCCCGAATCGAACCTCCGGATCAAATCTTATTAATCGATGAAGAAAGACATCCGGCCCTCGATCGTCCTGATCGCTTCCGTCCTGGCCGCGTTCCTGGCTCCGTTCCTTTCGGCCGCCCTGAACATCGCCCTGCCCGCGATCGGCCGGGATTTCAGCATCGACGCCGTCCTCCTGGGCTGGACTGCGACCTCCTATATACTGGCGGCGGCCGTCTTCCTGATCCCCTTCGGCAAGATCGCCGATATCGGCGGGCGCAAAAGGATTTTTCTGGCCGGCGCCGTCTTGAACGCCCTCTCCTCGGGACTTTGCGCGGCGGCGGGTTCGGCCGGTGTCCTGATCGCGGCCCGGGTCCTGCAGGGCGTGGGGGCGGCGATGATCTTCTGCACCGGGGTGGCCATCCTGACGGCCGCCTACCCGCCGCATCTGCGCGGCCGGGTCCTGGGGATCAACGTCGCATTCACTTACACCGGACTTTCGATGGGGCCGGTCCTGGGCGGAATCCTGACCCAGCAGCTCGGCTGGCGGTCGATCTTCGCCGTCTCCGGATTGTTGTCTCTCATCCTCGTCCTCGTCGCCGTCCGTCTGCCCGACGACCGGAAGAAGGCCGAAGGCCCGGCCTTCGACACGGCCGGTTCGGTCCTGCTGGGCGCATCGCTCGTGGCGATGATGCTGGGCTTCTCCCGCCTGCCGCGGGCCGAGGGCGCAGTCCTACTGCTGGCCGCCGCGGCCGGGATGGCCGGTTTCCTGGCTTGGGAGCGGCGGGCCGCATCGCCCGTTCTCGATCTGAGTCTGTTTCGCGGCCGCCCCGTCTTTGCTTTTTCCAATCTGGCGGCGTTGATCCATTATTGCGCCACCTCCGCGGCGGGCTTTCTGCTTAGCCTGTACCTGCAGTATCTCAAGGGGCTGACGCCCCAGCAGGCGGGCTTGATCCTCATCGCCCAGCCGGCGGTCATGGCCCTCTTCTCGCCGCTCGCCGGCCGCTTGTCCGACCGGATCGAGCCGCGGCTTCTGGCCTCGGCCGGGATGAGCATTTCGGCGGCGGGCCTGTTCTCGCTGGCCTTCCTGTCGGCTTCCACCGCCGTCGTATTCGTCGGCGGAGTGCTGGTCGTTCTGGGGGCCGGCTTCGCTCTCTTTTCTTCGCCCAACACCAACGCGGTCATGAGTGCCGTGGGCCCCAAGGATTACGGCCTGGCTTCGGCCATGCTGGGGACGATGCGTTTAACCGGGCAGATGTTGAGCATGGCGGCGGCGATGCTTTTGTTCGTTCTCTTCATCGGCCGGATCGCGATCACCCCGCCCGTCTACGGGCGCTTCCTGTCCGCCGCCCGGACCGGGTTCTTCCTGTTCGGCCTGTTGTGCGTGGGGGGGATTTTCGCTTCCCTGGCCCGCGGCCGGATGCACGGCCGAGCCGGGGACTGATTTTCCGGCCGGGCCGGGGTACAATGGCGGCAAGGAGTCCTATCATGAACGACGACGGCGCGGAAGCTTGGGCCAGGCGGCTCGACCTGGAGCCCCATCCCGAGGGAGGTTTTTACCGCGAGATCTACCGATCCGACGAGATCATCGCCCGGCCGGCGCTGCCTTCGCGCTTTCCCGGGGCTCGGCCCTTTTCAACCTCGATCTATTTCCTTCTCTCGGCCGGCCAGGTGTCCCGCCTGCACCGGCTGCGTTCCGACGAGATCTGGCATCTCTACGAAGGGGGACCGGCCGTCCTTCACATCCTGGACCCGGAGTGGGGCTACCGCCGGCTGGTCCTGGGCCGGGACCCGGAGAAGCAGGAAGCCCACCAGCACGTCCTGCGGATGGGCTGGTGGTTCGGGGCCGAGCTGGCCCCGGAGGCGCCGTTCGTCCTGGCCGGTTGCACGCTGGCGCCGGGCTTCGAATTCGCCGACTTCGAGCTGGGCCGTCGCGAAGTCCTGCGGGCCGCGTTTCCGGCCCAGGCCGCGATCATCGATCGTCTGGCTTTGGCGTAGGGGATGATGGCGTCCCGATACCTCCGTTTGAGCGGCCGGGCCGTCAGCGCGGCCGTTCTGGGCGTTTCGGCCATCCTTGCGAGCCCGCCGGCCATGGGATCTTTTTCGGCGGCCGTGATCGATCAGAAGCCGATCCCGTCTTCGTTCGCGCTCCGGCGGCTCAGCCCGCGCGTCTTGACGCTTTTCGGCGGGCCGGGCTCGGTCAAGGTCCACTCGGTCGTCGTCGCTTCGCGGCGCGGGCTGGTCGTCGTCGACGCCAATATCTCGCCGCGGCTGGCGGAGGAGATGAAAGCCATCGCGGCCCGGGAGCTGGGCCGGTCGGATTTCCGTTATGTCATCCTGACCCACGCCGACGGGGATCACGCCTGGGGCGGGGCGGCCTTTCCGGGCGCGGAGATCATCGCCCAGCGCGGCGCCCGGGAGAGGCTGAAGGCGGTCGCGGCCGATCCGGCTAAGGCCTTGGCCGAAGAGCTGGCCTATTCCTGCGAGAGGATCGCCGAATGGAGGCGAAGCCTGGCGGCTCTGCCCGCAGGGGCTTCCGATGCGGCGACCTATCGGACGATCATCGCCCGGGAGGAAGCCCTGGTCCGCGACTACGAGACGGGATTCTCCGTCGTCCCGCCGACAATCGGCTTCGATGATCGCCTGACCCTCGATCTCGGCGACCTGACGGCCGAGCTCGTGTTTTTCGGAGCGGCCCACAGCGGCGACGACATCCTAGTCTATTTCCCGGAAGAGAAGCTCCTCCTGACCGGTGACCTGGGCTTCGACTTCTCGCTCGGCTCGCCGCGCGAGGACGCCCCGCAGCCCGACCGGGTTTTCGACGTCCCCCGTTGGCTGCGGGCGCTGGACACCGTGCTCTCCGATCCCCACGGCTTGGAATACGTGATTTCGGCCCATCGCCGGGAGATCGGGTCGGGGAAGGACCTGGCCCGGCGACGGGCCTACCTGGGGGCGTCTTGGGACAGGGTTCTCGAAGCCCGGGCCAAGGGCGAGACGCTGGAGAGCGTCCTCGAGCGATCGGGCTTGGATGCGTTTTTCCCCGAAGCGATGGCCTGGCCGCTGACCTGGAGCGGGATGCCCACGGACGAGGAGCGCCGGGCCCGGCATCGCAGCCTGCTGCGCCTGTTCTGGCGCGAGGCCGGCCGGGCGGCCCGACTTGACTAAAGCCGTATGACCCCATATATTAAGTAGGAAATGGGCCGGACGGGACGGGCCGCCTCCCGCCGAAGGATTCGGATAAAAAGGAGTTTCCCGCGATGAAGCCTCGCTCCCTGATCGATCGAGTTTATGCCGTCGGCGCCGTGGATTGGGATCGCCGCCTGTTCGACGCCCTGATCCCGCTGCCCGACGGGACGAGCTATAACGCCTACTATGTCCAGGGGTCCGAGAAGACCGCCCTACTCGATTCCGTCGATCCGGCTAAAGCCGGCGTGTTGATGGGTTATCTGGACCGGCTTCCACCCGTCGACATCATCGTGGCCCATCACGCCGAGCAGGACCATTCGGGCACGCTTCCGGCCTTGCTGGCCCGCTTTCCGCAGGCCAAGCTGGTCTGTTCACCCAAAGCCAAAGGCCTCCTCATCGACCACCTCGGATTGCCCGAGGATCGGATCACGACCGTCGAGGACGGAGCGACCCTGTCGCTGGGCGACAAGACCCTCGAATTCATCCATACGCCCTGGGTTCACTGGCCCGAGACGATGTGCACCTATCTGCGCGAGAACAAGATTCTTTTTTCCTGCGATTTCTTCGGCTCCCACCTGGCCCAGTCGGGCCTCTTCGTCGACGACGAGGAGAAGCTCTATGAGTCGGCCAAGAGATACTTCGCCGAGATCATGATGCCCTTCCGGACGGCCATCCAGAAGAACCTCGACCGCCTGCGGGATATCCCGATCGACATGATCGCTCCCAGCCACGGCCCCGTTCACAAGCGGCCGCAGACGATCCTCCTGGCCTATCGCGACTGGGTCAAGGATACGCCCAAGAACGGCGTCGCCATCGCCTATGTCTCGATGCATGGGAGCACCGAGACGATGGTCGAGCGCCTGGTCGAAGGACTGGATGCCCGCGGCGTCTCGGCCTGCCGATTCAACATGGCCGACGCCGACATCGGCCAGCTCGCCGTGCGGCTGGTGGATGCGGCGACCATCGTCCTGGCCGGCCCGGCTGTCCATGTCGGGCTCCACCCCCGCCTGGCTTTTGCCGCCATCCTGGCCAACGCCCTCCGGCCCAAGGCCAAGCTGGCCGCCTTCATCGGGAGTTATGGCTGGGGACAGAAAATGGTCGAGCAGTTGACCGGCTTTCTGCCCAACCTGAAAGTCGAGATGCTGCCCCCAATTCTTTTTAAGGGGCGGCCGCGCGAAGAAGACCTGAAAGCGGTCGATGCCTTGGCCGAGACGATCGCGGCCAAGCACAAGGAATGGGGCTTATTCTGATCCCGGCTAGTTATGGCCGGGCCTCTCCGCGACGGCGCGGAAAAACGCCCAGATGGCGGCCGTGGCGTCGAGCGTCTCGACGCGCGGGCCGATGAACCGCTCCGGCAGCAGGGTTTCCCGGCCGCCGGGCCAGCCGTGGCCCTGGCCCTCGATGAAAATCACCTCCAGAAAAGCGGCGGCGGTCGGATCTCCGTAAACCACCCGCCGCAGTCCGTTTCCTTCCGAAAGCGTCTGCGGGACCGGCGTCACGCCCAGGGCGGAAGCCCACGTCTCGAGGGTACGGGCGATCGGCGGATTGACCTTCTTGCCCCACGGAGTGCTCATCTCTCCGCCTTCGATCCGGACCAGGGGGTCATCCATGCCGACGATATAAAGGGTGGGCATCGGTTTGGCCGGGTGCGGCGACTCGATCCAGCAATGGCCGGCAACCGCGGCGAAAGCCGCCAGCCGGTCCGCCATCTCCGCTCCCAGCCGGAAGACCAGGCCGGCTCCGTTGGAATGTCCGGCGGCGAAGATACGGCTCGCGTCGATTTTGTAATGGCGCCCGATTTCGTTGATCGCCGCTCGCACGAAGGCTACGTCGTCCACCGCCGCGCGCGGAGTCCCGGCGCGTAATTGGCCGTCGTTCCAGAGTCGCGGATTGAGCAGAAACTGGGCCGGGCGGTTGGGGCGGGCCGGCAGCCCGTCCGGAGCGGCGGCCAGGAAGCCCTCCCGCTCGGCTGCCGCCGCCCAGCCGTTGCCGTCGAGATATCGATCGCCCGATCCGCCCGCACCGTGGAAAATCATGACCAGCGGCCACCCGCGGCCGGGGTCATAGGCGGACGGGATGTGGAGGTGGAGGACGCGCTCAAATCCGCCAACGCGCAACCGGATTTCGACCCGGCCTTTGGCGGGAGCCGGAGGAGGAGCGGAGTCGATGCTCCCTGGTCCAGCGGGTCGGATCATTCCGAGCGTCATCGCCAGTGCTGCTGCCGCGAACAATCTTCCGGGCATGATCGCTTCCTCGCGGGGCTCATGTGGAAAAATCCTCGACCCGGCCGAACGCCTTGACGGCCTCGAACACGACGGCCGGCGCCAGGACTGATTCGTCCCGGGGCGAGTCCACGATCCGGTACTCGAAGAAGGCGCCGGCCCCTTCGTACCAGGGCGGTCCCGCGGGCCGGCCGAGCTCGGCCCGGCGGGCCTGCTCCAGGGCGTTTAGCATCCCGCCCAGCCCGCGCAGGTTGACGCCCGCGGCCGGGTCAACGCCGATGATGAAGCGGGAATCGCCGTACAGGCTCATGACGAAGCTGAAGCCCTTGCCGCCCGGGGCATATGCGCGGTCCCGGCGGGCCCACTCTTTGAGCAGGAAACAATGCGGGCGGGCCACGCTCAAGCCGTCGACCGTCCGCCGGCCGGAGCCATCCGGGAGCGGCAGCGAGATGCCGAACTTGGGGGATCGGGCGGCGTCGGCCAGGTAGTTCTGAAAATCCTCCCCGATTTTGCGGACGGCCCGCTCGTAGCGGTCGATGCCCTGGAACAGGCGGGGGTTTTCCATGAGCTCGGCCCCTTCCTCGGCCCGGGCGTGGAGGTGGCGCATGAACTTGAGCCCTTCCTCAGTCCGTTCCCGGTTGATCGTCTCCTCGCTCTTGCCGGCTCCGGCAAAGAGCCCCCGCAAGACCGCATAGGGCGTCGCCGCGAGGTCGAGAGCCGGCGGCAGGGCCGAGGAATCCACGATCATGGTGTAGGCGGCCAGCGCCCGCATGGCCGGGTCGATCTCGCCTCGCTCGATCAGCCGGCGGGCCAGGAAGATAGCGGCCAGGGCGTCGAAATCAGGCAGCTTGTGGGTAACGAAGGTCAGCGTCCCCTCCGGCTCGCGCCCTCCGGGGCGGATGTGATCGAGGACGAGCTCGGGATGCTTGACGACGAGCGAGGCGGCGCATTCGGCTTCGGCCTCGGGATGGTGGTGGTCGAGCACGCCGGGGGCCAAGCGCATGCCCACGTCGACGACGACCCGGCCGGGTGTGGTCTCAAAGGGTGTGCCGTAGTCGGCGAACTGGTATTCTATATTCAGCCCGGGGTCATTCATGGCGGATTGCAACCCACCTGAATAACTTATTCCCGCCAAGCCGTCAAGGCCCGCGGCGGCCGACACTTGTGATTCACCGGCTGAGGGCGTTATACTATGCGGGTTCTTTCAGCAATCATTAGGAGGTAACTCATGAAAAACGCAAAATTCCTGGTCTTGATCCTGGCCGTCTTCGCCCTGGCGGCGCTGGCCGCGGACAAGCCGGCCGCCCAGGGGCCCGTGACCCTGGCCTATCAATTCGCGTCCGGGAAGATCCTCTCCTACCAGGAGACGGGCAGCCAGACCCAGGCCATGGACATCATGGGCCAGACCATGACGACGACCGTCACTTCCAGCCTGGACTTCACCCTCACGCCCAAGGGCGCCAAGGGCCAGGACTTCGAAATCGGCGTCGTCATCGACGCCGCCAAGTCCGACGTCCAGTCGCCGCAGGGTCCCATGTCCCCCGACATGACCCCGACCATCGGCAAGGGCTTCGCCATGATCCTTTCCCCGCTGGGCAAGGAGATCGACGTCGCCGGGGCCAAGGCGCTCAAGTTCGACTCCCCGAACGGCGGCCAGCGCGATGTGAGCTCGTCGTTCCAGGCTTTCTTCCCCGATCTGCCCGACAAGCCGGTCAAGGTCGGCGACACCTGGCCGAGCGAGGACACGGTCGTCCAGCAGGAAGGCGCCGGCGAGACCACGATGCATGTGGTCCACACCAATACCCTGGATGGGTTCGAGACGGTGGACGGCTATGAGTGCGCCCGCATCAAGGTCTCCTCGACCGGTACCATCGGGGGCACCCTCGAACAGCAGGGCATGAGCCTGACCCTGGCCATCAAGTCCGTTGGCCAGAGCACCTGGTACTTTGCGGTCAAGGAAGGCGTTTACGTCAAGTCCGAAAATAAAGGCAGCCTGAACGGCAACATCGAAGTCGGCGCCCCCGCCAACATGAGCATCGGCATGACGGGGGAGACTGGCGGAACGACCCGCCTGATCAAGAAATAACCGCCCCCATGAGCGGGCGAACGGCGCGGTTTAGGTTGACGGGCGCCGCGCTGCTGGCGATGTTCGTCGCGGCGGCCGGGGGCGGCGCCGCTGGCCGGCCTGAGGCGTCCGTCCGTCTGATCGATCTTGACAAGGACGCCAGCCGCCAGGTCGTGGTGGACATCGAAAAAGGCCAGTATCTCGGGCATCCCACGACCTGCCTCCTCGAGGATGGGCGGACCATCCTCTGCGTCTACCCTAAGGGGCACGGCAAAGGTCCGATCGTCTACAAAAAGAGCTTCGACGGCGGCCGGACCTGGAGCGACCGCCAACCCACGCCGGATAGCTGGGCGACGAGCCTGGAAACACCCACGATTCACCGTGTCGTCCGGCCCGACGGGGCCAGGCGTCTGATCCTGTTCTCGGGCCTCTATCCCGCTCGGATGGCCCGTTCGGAGGACGACGGCCGGACCTGGTCCGAGCTGGCGCCGATCGGCGAGTGGGGCGGCATCGTCGTCATGGGCAGTGTTGCGGCCGTTGGGCCCCAGCGCGGGCGCTATATGGCCCTCTTCCACGATGATGGACGATTCCTGGCCAAGGAGGCGGCCGTCGAGAAGCCGCCCGTCATGACCCTGCTCAAGACCTTTTCCGAAGACGGCGGCCTGTCCTGGTCGCGGCCGGAGACGATCTTCCGTTCGAGCGAAATCCATCTTTGCGAGCCCGGCTTGGTCCGTTCCCCGGACGGGAAGCGGCTGGCCGTTCTGCTGCGGGAGAATCTGCGGCGCCGGAACTCCCAGATCATCTTCTCGGAAGACGAAGGCAGGACTTGGAGCGCGCCGCGCGACCTGCCCGACGCTTTAAACGGCGACCGGCACACCGGCAAGTATGCGCCGGACGGGCGGCTGGTCGTGTCCTTCCGGTCCATCTCGCCCCAAGGCAAGACCTCTCCCTACGAAGGCGATTGGGCGGCCTGGGTCGGGACCTTCGACGATCTCGTCGCCGGCCGTCCCGGCCAATACCTTGTCCGGTTGAAAGACAACCTCGTCTTGGCCGACTGCGCTTATCCCGGCGTCGAGATTCTGCCCGACGGCACTTTTGTCGCTACGACCTACGGCCACTGGCGGCCGGATGAGGAGCCGTTCATTCTGAGCGTCCGGTTCCGGCTGGCCGAGCTCGACGAGCTGGGCCGGACCGCCGGCTCTCGATAATCTTTTCCACGATGCGGGCGCTGCCGGAGGGGACCGGGTATTTCCGCAGATCGGCCGGCCGGACCCATCGCCAGCTCCGATCGGGCGCCGGATCGGTCCGCAAGCCGCATGTGAACGCGTGGAGGGTCACCCGAAACCGAGTGTAAGAGTGGTCGACCGTCATGAACGGCCGGACCGCCTTTGGCCCGGCCCCGATCTCCTCCGCGAGCTCGCGGGCCAGGGCGGCCGGAAGCGATTCGCCCGGGCGCACCTTGCCGCCGGGAAATTCCCAGAGCCCCCCCAAGAGCCCCTCGGACGGCCTCTGTTGGATGAGGATCCTGCCGTCCCGCTCGATGATTCCAACTACCGCCGTGAGCTTTCTGGTGCTGCGCCGGACGGGCGCCGGGATGACTTCCTGCCGGCCGGCGGCGAAGGCCAGGCAATCGAGTCGGACCGGGCAGCGCAGGCAGGCCGGATTCATCGGACGGCAGATCAGGGCGCCCAGCTCCATCAAAGCCTGATTGAAGTCGCCGGGCCGCCGGGCCGGGACGAGCGGCGCCAGACGCTCGAGCAGGGCGGGATCGTTGCGGGCCGCGGCGGACCCCGCCAGCTCGAAGATCCGCATCAGGACGCGGCGGACATTGGCGTCGACCAGGGGAATCCGGCGGCCGAAAGCGATGCTGGCCACAGCGGCGGTCGTGTATTGGCCGAATCCGGGCAGGGCCCGAAGATCCGCCTCGGTTTCCGGAAGGCGTCCCCCGTGGCGCTCGACCACAATCTTGGCGGCGGCGCGGAGATTGCGGGCCCGCTGGTAATAGCCCAATCCTTGCCAGGCTTTCAGGATTCGGCTCAAAGGCGCCCGGGCCAGAGATTCGATGTCCGGGAATCTCTTGAGCCAGCGCTGGTAATAGGGGATAACGGCGCCGACCGTCGTCTGCTGAAGCATGATCTCGGAAACCCAGACGGCATAGGGGTCCGTAGCGCCGCGCCAAGGCAGGTCGCGCTTGTTGCGGCCATACCAGCCGAGGAGCCCGCGGACGAATCCCTGCTCAGCCGCAGCCATGTCAAAGGCCTAAGGCGAGGCCGCAGGCCAGCTCGAAACGCCCTAGCGGGAGGGTCAAGGCGGGAAGGGCCACGGCCCGGCGGATGGCGGCGAGCGTCTGCTCGTCGGCCGGGATCAGCCCATAATACTCGTCGGCCGCTGCGATCTCCGGCACGGCTTCGTAGGCGCCGGCGGAGGCGAATCCCGCCCGCAGAAGAAGCGAGAGCGCGGTCGAAAGCCGCACTTCGGCTTCCACACCGGCCGTCCAGCCGATTCGGGTCTGGGGCGGGAGATCCAGCCGCAGGAGATACTCGCGGAAGAACTGCGCGCCGTGGCTGCTGCCCATGTATTCGGTGTAGCCGAGGGCGCCCGTACTTCCGGAGGCGAAGAAAAGCCGGGGCCCGGCCAGAAACGAAAGATCGACGCCTCGCGCGATCGGCCAGCGTAGAGACACCTCCAGCCCGATCGACACGTCCTGCCGGGAGCCGAAGGTCGGAGCCCAGGCCGTGGTTTTCGTAAGCGACGTCCGGACGGGATCGAGGAGCGGCCACCAGTTGGTGTATTTGAAGAGCATCGCATAGGGGCCGTTTTCTCCGCCCAAGGGCGATCGGTCCCAAGCGTAGCTCAACCGGAGGCCGAAGGCGCGGCCGAGCGGAAGGAAGAAGCCCGCTTCCAGGGAAGGCCCGAGGGCCGGCTCCACCCGCAGCGTCTGACCGGCCGTGGAGCCGGGGATGTCGTAGCCGGGATGCGGATCATAGGAAAAAGAGTAGTCGGCCCCGCCGCCGGGCAGGCCGAAGCCCGCGGTCAGAAAGAAACGGGCTCGCCGCGTCTGCGTTTCCGTGGCTGCGGGCAGAGAAGCCGGGGCCAGGGCGGCCCCAAGGAGAAGGAGGAGAACGGCTTTCTTCATTGTCTTCCTTGCGTCGAGCAATTATAATGCCGATGGATCAAGGAAAGGTCAATGCCGAAATTCCCCTGCCGCCCGTGGCTCCTCATCGCCGCGCTCGCCTGCCTGGTTGCCGCCCCGCCGGCCGCGGCCGGCGCCGAGCGCATCTCCCTCCGCGTGTCGAACGGCTGGTCGCTCGTCGCGCCCCGGGAGTACAACGATTTTATGCTCGATTTCCCCCGTTCCTACGACGCCATCGTGGGCGTCGGGATCTCCCGCGAGACGACCCGGACCATCCGCTGGGCGCAGGAGTTCGAGCTGACCGTCGACATCCCCCTGCGCTCGGGCCTGATCGTGTCCGCTTCCGCGGGCCTCCTCGGCGCTTCGAGCGAAGGCAACCTCTTCGCCGTGGAGTGGGGGACGGTGACCGAAGAGTTTACGCGCGACGACCGGGTCCGGGCCGTCGTCGCGCGGCTCGGCCTGACTTATGTCATTCCCCTGACCGGCAAACTCAGCCTCAGGCCGCACGCCGGGCTGGACGGCTATTGGTCGTCCTTCGAAGACGCGGGAACGCGGACGGAAACGTACGCCGTCGGCGGATCCGACCAGATTCAAGCCTGGACGGCCGACACCCATGCCTTCAACCTGGGCTGGACGGCGGGCGTGGCGTTGGATTGGGCTGTCTTCGGCCGGCTCGGCCTGATCTTGGACGCGGGCTACCGGAGGGCCAAGCTGTCGGGCTTCACCGGCCGCTACGAGGAGACCTATTACGGCGAGCCGCAGGGCGCCCGCGACTTCACGCTTCTCTATTTCGAGGAATACGTCGATTATTTGCAGACCACGTACAAGCGATTCAACCTGCCCGGCGGCTGGAGCGGCGGCGTAATCACCGTCGTCCACGATGCCGTGATCGATCTCTCCGGCTTCTTTCTCAAGATCGGCCTGCGCGTCTCGTTCTGATCGCGAGGCCGCCGATCGTCACAAGACGATAGCGAATCCGGCCCCGAAGAGAAAAGGCGAGGGCGTGAGGACGACCGCCTGGGGGACGATGCGGGCTTTTATGCGGCTGAGGATGTCCGCCGCCGCGGTCTGTAGCCCGTTCGAATCGTAAGCGGCCGTTATCTCGGGGATGCCTTCATAGGAACCGCTGCGGACCGTGGCGTTCAGGATGAGCGATAGGTGCCGGCCAAAGCGGACGGCCAGCTCCGCTCCTCCGGTGAGGCCTAGACGAACCCGGGCCGGGAGTCGGAGCCGGACGAAATAGCTGTGGAAGAACAAGGCTCCGTACCGCTCGTAATAAAGATCGGTATAGCCCAGGGATTGGATGTCTCCGCCGGACAGGGAAAGCAGCGGGCCGCCGGTCAGATTCAAGCGTATGCCCGGACCCAAGGGGAGGCGGACGACGAGCTCCAAGCCGGCCGCAGCTCTTTGGAGCGCGCCGGCGGTTTCCGGCCAGGCTTGATTGACCGTATAGGTCCCGTCGACATATCCGGACCAAGGCGTCCAGGAGGTGTATTTATAGACCATCTCAAAGGGCGTATTGGCGCCGCCGATCGGGCTGTGGTCATAGCCGACGGAAAGCCGCAAGCCGATGGTCCGGCCGAAAAAGCCCGTCACGCCGGCGACGAATCCCGATCCGGACAGGGGGTCGAACCGAAGCGTTTGTCGGGCATACGAGCCGGGGATGGCGTATCCCGGATGGGGATCGTAGCCGTGTTCGATGGTGGTCCCGGTCCCGGCAGGCGCGAGCGAGCCGCGGATGAAGAATTCAAGCCGGGGCAGGCTGCTATCCTGAGCCGCGGCCCGAGGAACGGCGAACGCCAGCGGCAACAGAAGCGCCGCAGTCGCGAGGCGATGACGAAGCAGGTTCATGGGTATGAAGTCCTATTTCTTCTCCGGCGCGGCGGGCGGCAGCGCCGCCCAATCCTTCTTTTCCTTTGGGAACTCGTCCAGGAACGAGGCGTCGGCCTTGACCAGCCAGGCGAAGCGGGCGTTCTTGACGACGGCCTGTTTTTTCTCTGCGTCGACCTTGCCCACGGCGAGGCGGACCGTCTTCTCGACCGGCTTTTCCGATGCCGTGTCCTTGGTCCGGATCGCGATCTCGGCCCCGGGATTGTCCAGGCCGTATTCGGCCGGGCCTTTGGGGGCGTCGATATACTCGGCCGCCTCGAGCCCCTCGATCTTGCGCAGGAAGGTTTCGACCTTGGAGCCGTCCGCTTCCTCCTTCTCGGCCGGATCGAAGAACCAATTGGCGTTGGCGGCTTTGTGGACCGTGATCGCCAAGCCGCCCTTTTTGAGCATGAGCTGGTCGGCCTGCCAAGCGCCGAAGACAGCGACCTTGCTCTCGCGAAGGTCGGCCGGCTTGCGCTCCAGATCGAACAGGATGTCGGCCTCGGGCACGATGATCTTGGTCGACTGCGAGGTCGTGGCGTAGGTCTTGTCTTCGGCTTTATGGAAGGAGAAGACGAGCTCCCGGCTCTCCGCGGGCAGGCTTAAGGAGATCGTGTACTCCGGGACCTCCAGGCCGCGGGCTTTCAGCTCCTGCGGCGTCTTGGCCTCGGCCGCGAACTCCTTGGCCCGCAGGCCGGCCAGCGACTCGAGGAGGCTCGTCATCTGGCTTTCCCGAGCCAAGACTTTGAGCGGAGAGGTGAAGAACCATTCGCCGTCCGTTTTGCGGGCCTCCCAGCGGGAATCCTTGGCCCGCAGCTTGACCGCGGCCACATCCTTGGCCTCGAAGCGGAAGACGTCTTTTTGCCGGAAATCGAACAGCTTCTTGTCCAATGGGGTCTTGAGAGTGCTGGGCAGCAAGACGATGCGCGGGTCGCCGACCTTCTGGGCGTAGAAAGTGGCGTCGAGCTTGTTCTCGGGGCCGAGCAGGATCTTGACCGGCTCGGCCTGGCCCTTGACCCGCAGGCTGATCTCCCGCTGGGGGATGTCGTATTTCTTGGGATCGCCGCCAGCGGCCTCGACGATCCGCTCGATCCGAAGGTCCGCCAGGGCGGAGACCAGGGCCTCGACTTCGACGGTGTCGGCTTTGGCCTCCATCGGTTCGGCGATCATCCACTCGCCCTTGTCGTTCTTGCGGAAGGACAGGATCTCGGGGCCTTGTTTCAGCGATACGAATTCGACGTCGGCCGCGGCCAGCGAGACGAGCTTGGCCTCGGGCCCGGCCCCCGCTTCCCGGGGCTTTTTCTCGAAGAACAGGACGAAGACCAAAAGGCCGGCGAAGACGACAGCCAGGATTGCGGTGGTCTTGAGCTTCACAGCGCCCTCCTGCGGAACCAGATGCTCAGCCCGAAGGCAAGGACGAAGAGCGGCAAAAGCACTACCGAGAACCAGAAGATCGTCCGTCCCTGCCCCGGGGTCAATTGAAGGGTTCGGGGATTCTGGGTCTTGGGCTGGATGGAGATGAGGTCCGCCTCCTCGGTCAGCCAGTTGGCGGCGTTAAGAAACAGGTTGCCGTTGCCGTAGGCGTCGAAGTAGCGGTTGGCGGCGAAATCGGAGTCGCCAAAAACGACTAAGCGGCCTTCCGGGCCGGCCTTCCCGGCCGCGTCGGTCGAGGGCTTGAGCGTCGCCAGTCCGGCGATGGGGATGGGGCCGCGGCGATCGGCCTTGGCGTCGAAGGCGATCTCTTTCAGGGTCATCTTGGGCTTCAGGGCGAAGCCCTTCTTGGCGTAGGCGTTGTCGCTTGTCTTGCCCAGGACCTGGGATGTCGCCACGCCTTCGGGCTTGGGCTCGATGATGTCGACGGAGCGGGCCAGGGGGTAGACGGTGGCGTATCGGAAATTGCGGGTGATGGCGTGCTCGGCCAGCTCGCTCATGACCGGCATCAGGTAATCGCCTCCCAGGATCGAGGGGCGGTCGAAAAGGAGGTCGTTCTCCAGCCTGAACCCGAATCCGACCAGGAAGGCAGGCAGTCCGGGCGCCACCTGGGGGTCGACGAGGAAAAGGACGCGCCCGCCGGATTTGAGGTAAGCCCCTATGGCGTCGAGCTCGGCTGGCGCCAGGTCCTTCTGCGGTCCGGGCACTACGAGCAGGGCGCATCCCGCCGTCAGGACTTCGGGCCGGGCCAGGGTCTGTTTCTTGACCTGGTAGCCCAGCTTGGCCAGCTCGTCTTTGGCGAAGGAGATCCCGTTCTCGTCGGTTGCCTCGGTCGATTTCTCGCCGTGGCCCTCGAGGAAAAGAATAGTCTTGGATTTGGCCCGGGTCACCTTGATCATGGCGTTGGTCACGGCCTCTTCGGTCGTCTCGGTGATGCGGGTATCCTTGTCGCCGGACTCGAAGATGGCCGTGCCGTCCTGAGTGACTTCGTATCGCTTGACCAGGCCGGGATTCTTGTCGGGGTCGATGAACTCGTATTTCACCCGCGGCGAGTGATAGGCGTAGATTTTGAGCAGGTCCTCCAAGCGGGCCCGCCCGTAGTTGCCCTCGCGGAAGAAGGCCTTGACCTGGACGTCCTGCTTGAGAGCCTTGGCCACGGTGATGGACTGGTCGGACAGGCTGTGGACCTTGGCCTCGGTGAAGTCGAAGCGCTTGTGGTGGCGGGCGCCGATGTAATTGATCAGGGTCAGGATGGCCAGGGTCAGAATGATCATCAGGGCCAAGTTGGATGAGTAGAGGAAGGCGCGCCGCTTGAGGCCCTGCTTGAGGTCGCCTGCGTGAAGGACGAAATACCCGACCAGGGCGGCCAGGCCCAGGGCGGCCAGGAGCGCGGCCAGGAGCCCGCTCTGCGGCCAGAACTTGAGGGCCACCAAGGCCAGCCCGAAAAGCCCCAGGCCGATCGAATTGAGGTGAGCTTTCAGCTTATCCATGGCTTATCTCCAGCGACGGGACTGGATGACCGAATGGGTCAGGAACAGCCCGAAGAAGGCGAAGCTGGCGTAATAGATGAGGTCGGCCGTGTCCAGGATGCCCTGGGTGGCGTTGTCGAAGTGCTGGAAGAAGGAGACGTAGTTGAGCACGTCCTTCCAGAACCCGGCGGCCGAGCTTGAGGCCCAGTTCAGGATCCAAAACAGCAGCAGCGCCCCGAAAGTCAGGATGGCGGCCACGATCTGGTTCTCGGTCAAGGAGGAGAAGAAGATGCCGATGGCCAAGAAGGCCCCTCCCATCAGCAGGAGCCCCAGGTAGCCGTTGAGGATCGGGAGGAGCTCGGGGTTGCCGTAGAGGAAGGGGAAGACGGCCAGGATGCCGGTCAAGGCCAGCATGGCCGCCAGGACGAGGAAGGAGGCCAGGAACTTGCCGGCGATGACCTGGCCCACGGTGATCGGCGAGGTCATCAGCAGCTCCTCGGTCCCGATCTTCTTCTCTTCGGCGAAGAGCCGCATGGTCAGAAGCGGCAGCATCAACAGCAGGATGATGCTCATGTTGTTGAAGAGCGGTCCGAAGACCATCTGGTTGATGTTCATCTGCTGGGCGTAGGCGGGATTCTGGGCGGCCTGCATCGACTGGGCGTTGAACCACCACATCAGGCTGTAGAAGAAGAACCCGACCAGGACCAGGAAGACGGTCATGACGACATAGGCGATGGGCGAGGTGAAATAGGCCCGCAGCTCTTTCTTGGCGATGACCCAGACGGCTTTCATTGGTCCACCCCTCCGGAGACGATCTTGAGGTAGAGGTCCTCGATGTTCATGGTGATCGGCCGCATCTCCAGCAGGCCGAAGCCCTTCTCCACGACCAGCCGGACGACCTCGTCGCGGAGGTCGGCGCCGGGCTTCCATTCGATCCGCAGGCCGTCGTCTTCGCGGGCCGCCATTTCCACTCCAGGCAGGGCGCGCAACGCGGCCGCCGCCTCGTCCACGGACCGGCGGAGCTTGAGGGCGACGCCGTCCTTGTGCTCGACCGAGGCGGTCAGCTCGGCCAGCGAGCCCGAGGCCTTCAGCCGGCCCTCGTTGATGATGACCACCCCGTCGCAGGTCTGGGTGACCTCGGCCAGGATGTGGGTCGAGAGGATGATCGTCCGTTCGCCCTTGAGCGATTGGATGAGGCCCCTGATCTCGCGAATCTGGGCCGGGTCGAGCCCGATCGTCGGCTCGTCCAGGATCAGGACCTGGGGATCGTGGACCAAGGCCTGGGCGATGCCGACCCGCTGCTTGAACCCGCGCGAGATGTTCTTGATCAGCCGGCCTTTAACGGACTCCAGCGCCGCGGCCTTGATGGCCCGGGCCACGGCGTCCTTTTTCTTGCCGGGCGGGACCTTCTTGAGGTCGGCGATGAACCCGAGGTACTCAGTCACCGTCTGGTCCGGGTAGAGCGGCAGGATCTCGGGCAAGTAGCCGAGGATCCGCTTGACCTTGTCGGCTTGGCTGAAGACGTCGAAGCCGCCGACCGAGGCCTTGCCGTCTGTGGCCGGGAGGAAGCCCGTCAGGATGCGCATGGTGGTCGTCTTGCCGGCCGCGTTCGGTCCGAGCAGGCCCCAGATGCAGCCTTTCTCGACCGTGAAGCTCAGATCCCGGACGGCGACAAGATCACCGTATTTCTTGACCAGATGCTCAACTGCGATCATGCA
>JAPKZJ010000099.1 GCA_026393855.1 Candidatus Aminicenantes bacterium | reverse complement strand
CCGGGCCGGGACATGCATCGCACCTTGGCGGGGGATCTCCCAGGTGTTGTCGTCGATCTTAACGAGTTCCATGGCCTTCGCCCCTATTATATGCAATTCCCATTCCGAGGGCTTGACAAGTCGGTTAATGCGTATTATCTTATTAATACGCTTTACAAGGAGCCAGGGCATGCTTAGACTCAACGTCGATCCGGCCTCCCCGATCCCCTCCTATCAGCAGATCATTCAGGCCATAAAAATAGAGATACTATCGGGCCGGCTTGCGGACGGCGACCGTCTGCCGCCGATCCGCGAGCTGGCCAAGATCCTCAAGCTCAACCCCAACACTGTCGCAAAGTCCTACTACGCCTTGGAGGAGGACGGCTTCGTCGAGAGCCGGCCCGGGAGCGGAAATTGGGTCAAGTCCAGGGCCCCCGATCTCGACAGCCTCCGCCGCAGCATTCTCGAGGGGGAAACCAAGGCCTATCTCGAAAAGGCCTTCTCGCTCGGGGCCTCCCTGGACGACGTCCGCCGCAGCATCGAAAGGATCGCCCGCCATGAGTGAAACTATCCTGGAAGCCAAGAATCTGACGGTTCGGTTCGGCCGACGGGCTGCCCTGGACGGCGTCTCGGCCGCCTTCGCCGCCGGCGAAGCGGCGGTGATCGCCGGGTCCAACGGCGCGGGCAAAAGCACCCTGCTTCGCTGCCTGGCCGGGGCCATCGTCCCCGACCGGGGTCAAGTCGTCTACGGGGCCGGCCTGGACAAGGCCAAGATCGGATTCGTCTCTGATCGGCTGAGTCTTTACGAAAACTGGACGCTTCGGGAAGCCTGGCGCTTCCATCGCGAGGTCTTCCGGATCGCATCCGCCGAACGCCCGCCGATTGAGGGCGTCGTTTTCGACGAGCGGCGCAAGATCCGCCATCTCTCGATCGGCGAGCGGACCTTGTTCCACCTGTCGCTCATTCTGGCTCAACAGCCGGCCGTCCTTCTCATCGACGAAGTCGTCCATGGCCTCGACCCCTTCCTGCGCGAGAAGTTTCTGGAGACCGTGATCGGGGCCATGGACGAGCTGAAAACGGCCGTGATCATGGTCAACCACACCCTCTCCGACACCGCCGAGATCCCCGAGCGCATTCTGATCATGGACGCCGGACGGATCGTGCTCGACGAGCGGCGGGACGTCCTGATGACGCGGGTCAAGAAGGTCGCGGGCGAAGAGCCGCTCCCCCCGGCGTTGCCGGTACTGTTCGAGACGGCTTCGGAGTACCGAAGGGATCGCTACATCTATCCCTTCCGCGAAGAATGGCGTCGGGAATTCGGTCTGACGTTCACGGACATCGGACTGGACGAAATCGTCAAGGCTTTCATCGGAGGCGCATATGTTCAGAAAAGAGCTCGCTGACGTCCTCAAGCAGACCGGCTGGTTTCTGGCCGCCGCGGCCGTCCTCCCGATCCCCCTCATCCTCCTCAAATGGGCGCCGGGGCCATATCGCGCGGTTTTTATCCCCGTCTTCGAAGTGGGATTGGTCTTCTGGTCGCTGTTTCTAGGGGCCTCCCTCTTTGGGCGGGAGCGTGGCCAACGAGCGGAGGAATACGCCCTCTCGCTTCCTCACGGCAGGATGGCGCTTCTCGTTCGGCTGGCCGGGCCGCGGCTTCTCGTACTCCTCGTCCTCGTATTGGCCGCCATGGCGACGATAAGGATCGGGATTCCTGCTTCGGCTCTCCTTCTGCCCGCGCTGGCCGTGGGGATCGGATTGCCGCTTTTTCTGGTCTCCCTATCTTTGTCCGTCCTGATCGAGAACTTCATCGTCCTCTGCCTTGCCTCGATCGTAGGCTGGTATGCGGCGTCGGAGATTATTTTCCGACTGCTGTGGGGATCCGGAACCGGTATGGTTGATCTCTATGTCCCGGGATTGTTCGCCTTTCCGCGTCCGGACGCCATCGCCTATCGGGGGAGCTTCTCGTTCCCTCTTATCCTTCTCCAAATCATTCTTCCAGTCGTTCCTTTCGTGGCCGCCCTTCTCTTCTCCTTCGGCCGGTTCGACATCCGACGGTCGGCTCGCTTCAAACGGCGCTTCGGCTTCGCCTTCGCCGCCGGCCTGGCGCTCTGCGTCCTGACGGCCGTCGGCGGCCGCGCCCTCACCAATTCTTTCGCCCAGAAGCATTTCTACCTGACGAAAAGCCTGAAGCTCGTCGAGTATGACTATGTTTCCCGCTCGGCGAAGATACGGAGCGAAGAGGCTCCCGTAAAAATCCGGGTCGGCCTGCCGGGCCTTGCCTTCGGTTGGGACGACGGCTCGTCCCTCTTCGTCGAGGACTATAACGGCGACTTCAACCGGATCGATCTGGCGACCGGAAAGGCCGAGTCCCTCTATCATTTCGATCTGAAGCAAACTTCGTACTGGGGTCAGTGGATGTACGCCCAGACGATCGCATTTTTTGAGAACGGGTCTCGTCCCGGCGAAGTCCAGCTCCTGACGCTGGACGCAGGAACGAAAAAAGTGAACCGCCGCGTCTTCGCCCACGCCGCGCTGGGACGAGGGAATCCGATGCTGATCGGGACGGGCGTGCATAACGGCGTCCGCTTCTGGATCTGCACGATTCCGGCCAAAGCGCTTCGATCCACCCTCCGCCTCTGGGAGGACGGGCGTGTCGAAGAAATCCTCGTCAAGGGGCGCCTGGAAACCCCCAACATACCGAGCCTCGTCAATGGGCTCCTCTTCTTCACGGGGCGCGAGCCAACCCTCATTCTGAGGGACAATGGCAAAGGGTTCGAGCTGTTGAAGGAGTTTTCATCTGCGAAGGACTTCTCCGCAATGGATGGTCTGTTCAACCGGCGGGAACTGGACGCGGCCCCGATTTCTTTCATCTATGCAAAGCGGGGACGGCAGTTGGTTCGCTTGAGCCTGGAGACATTGGAAGTCGAAGACATCGGCACCTGGACGGAGAATGAAGATGACGCCTGGGGCTTCATCATCCGGGAAGGCGGCCGGGCTTACTTCGTCGGCGGCTCGCGCAGCAAGAAGAATTTGGATTTCTACGACTTGAACGAAGGCCGGATGCGGCTCGTCCGCAGCTTCTCCGATATCAACACGCAGCGCCGCGACACCCGTTTCGATTACTTCGAATCCGGGGTCGTCATCACCCAAGGCCGGCACATCGGCGTCTACGCCTTCCCGGACTTGCGGGAAATTAAGTATAAATAGGTGGAAGGAGGGAAACACCATGAAAAGATGCGCCTTGGTTTTGGCCGCGCTCGCGGCGATTTTCGGCCTAGCGACCCTGATCGCCGCCCAGGAATCTGCCTTCGGAACGGCTCTGACGCCCAAAGGCCAGGGCATCGTTCGACATCCCCCGGCCGCCGACTTCGCCGCCGAGCGCGGCAAGCTGGACGCTCTGCCCGTCTACGATCCCGCCAAAACCGCCGGCTGGCAGGTCGATCTGCGCAGCCGCGACCTTTCGGGATTGGACCTCGCGGGGCGGCTGTCCGACCTCCTCAACGCAGACTTCGACTCCAAGACCGTCTGGCCGAAGAGTCTTCCCGCCGGATTCGATCCGGCCGCGATCATGGCCGCAGGGATCAATCCGGGCCTTGGCGTCCGAGCGCTCCACAAGAGCGGGATCACCGGCCGGGGCGTCGGCATCGCCATCATCGACCAATGCCTCCTTGTCGATCACGCCGAATACAAGGACCGGCTGCGTCTTTACGAGGAGATCCACGTCGGGGATAGCTCGGCAGCCATGCACGGCCCGGCCGTCGCCTCGATCGCGGTCGGAAAGACCGTCGGCGTCGCACCCGAGGCCGATCTCTACTACATCGCCGAGACCCACGGAACGGTGGAATCCGGACAATTCGTTTTCGACTTCCAATACTTGGCCGAGTCGATCGACCGCGTTCTGGAGATCAACAAAAACCTCCCGGCGGACCGGAAGATTCGCGTCATTTCCATCTCCGTCGGCTGGGATCCTCGGCAAAAGGGATACGTCGAGGTGACCGCCGCCGTGGAGCGGGCAAAAAAGGACGGGATTTTCGTCGTTTCCTCGTCGCTTTCCGCGACCTACGCCGGGAAGCTCAATTTCCACGGCCTGGGCCGGGATCCGTTGACCGATCCGGAGAAATTTGCGTTCTATCGACACGGCCTCTGGTGGACGAACCAGTTCTGGGCCATGACGGCGGGGAGCCCGGAGCTCCTGCTCGTCCCCATGGACTCCCGCGGCACGGCCAGCCCGACCGGCAACGACGACTATGTTTTCTACAGGCAGGGCGGCTGGAGCTGGTCGATCCCCTATATCGCCGGCCTCTATGCGCTCGCCTGCCAGGTCAAGCCCGACATCACCCCTGAGCTCTTTTGGGCGGCCGCTTTAAAGACGGGCGATGCCGTCGATATTCCCGCCCGCCGGACCCTGCCGTCCGAAGCCGACCTGGCCAAGCAAATCGAAAAGATACTCGACGAACGGATGGCGTTCATGAAACAACGGAGCCCGGACGTCCCGCTGGAAAAGGCCCTGGCCGAAGCTTATAGCCGGTTGAGCGGGAAGAAAGCCGAGACGATCAGCGAAGCCGATTTCCGGGCCTGGGCGGTCGCCGGCCCGATCCGCGAGATGGCCCTGGGCGACACCAAGCCCAAAACGCTTAAAACGATCGTCAACCCGGCCCGGCTCCTGGAGGCCTTGAAGAAAAGCACCTCTTAACGACGCTTATTGACAGATCCGATCGCGGCGCATATAAAAGCCGGCGGAAAGGATCTGTCCCTATGCGAACAAGAACGATCGCTTGTCTAGTCCTGGCGGCTTCGGCGCTGGCCGGGAGCGCCGACGTTTCAGCGGCAGGGCAAACCGTGCCCGGCGCGGAAGCGCGCGCCTTCACCGTCAGTCCTCTGACCGGATTCCCCGGCCTCAGCTTGGAGGTCCTTCTCTACAATCCCCCCGTGGCCGAGGCGCCCTGGAAGGCCCCCGACAAGCCGGAAACGACCAAGCGCAAAATCGACGCTGTTCTCGTTTTCTACGGCAAGGGCCTGCCCGACGGAAAGTACGCGCTGGCGTACGCCGTCGAAGCCGGCGAGGCGAAGCTCGTTCAGGCCGAGATTCCGGCCGAGGTCGTCCACGGCAATTTCGAGGCCGCCGTCGTCCTCCAGGATCGATATCCCTCAGCCACCCAGGTCTCCTACCGATTCGCGTCGGGAGCCCGGATCGCCGCCCGAGGCACCGCGCCTCTCTGCTGGTCCCGCTTCCACGGCCGGGTCCGCTACGTGGACGGCGGCTGGCGCTCCACGTACCTGGAATTCCATCCCAACGGCTTCCGCTCCGTCGGATCCTTCTATGTGCCGGCGGCGGAAGACGGAACGTTCGACGCCCTGCTCCCGGCCCGGGTCTACTCGGTTCTCAACGTCAACGGCGCAGGATACAGCATCGACGCGATGGAGCGCTGGGCCTGGGACTACGACCTGACCCGCGACCGCGAAGACGATTTCGCGATCGGCCGGACCGAGCTCTACGCCATCCGGGCCTTCGATCTGAACGCCCCCGTGGCGACCGTCTTCATCATGTTCCGCCCCAGTGCCCTCTCCCGCGTTTTGCGGTACGACGCCGACGGCGACGGGCGCGTCTCGGCCAAGGAGATGGCCGCCGCGATGGAGGCGATGAAGAATTCGCCCACGGTGATCGCTCCCGAGCTGAAAGCGGAGGACATCGAGGTCCGGCTCGACGGCCGGCCTGAAAAGATCGTCCGGTTCGATATGATCCCGGAATACGACGGGGGGCTCTGGCAGGCCCAATACATTCTGCAGATATTCCCCGAGCCCCGGCCGGAGCGCGGCGTCTGGCACGAGATCAAGCTCGAAGTGCGCTCGAAGGAAACCCTGCGCGGCCGGGAGATCGTCGACTTCGGCCAAGGCTCGGTCGGATTCTACAGATATTGACACCCTCCCGAGCCGAGCGGTACAGTCGGGCCATGAAATCGCGTTTGCGTTCCGCCGCCATCACCGTCATTTGCTTATTGGCCGTCCTCGTCCCCCTTGCCGGACAAGCCCAAACGCCCGCCGCGGACGGCAAGCTCCGCATCGTCACCCTCGAGGGGACGCCGTATCAGATGGGCTTGGCCCATGGTACGGCGCTTAAAGCCGAAATCGCCGAGCTGGTCAAGCGCTGGAAAGAGGATCTGACCAACAGCTACAAAATGCCCGCGGATGAGTTCATCCGGAAATTCCTGGCCTACACGGATTTCAAGCCCGCCATCGAGCGCTGGACGCCCGGTCTCCTGGAAGAGGTCCGCGGCATCGCCGCCGGGGCCGGCGTCGATTTCGACACGATGTACGCTTTCCAGTTGATCGACGAAGTCTGGGTCATGAACCGGGACATCGGTCTCGACAAATGCACGTCCATCGCGGCCGGCAAGAGAGCCGAATTTCCCGCTTTCGTTTCCCAGACCCAGGATATCCCCGGCTTCTATCACGGCTTCCAGACGGTTCTGCGGATCAAGGATAAGAAAGAAAATCTGGAGACTCTGGTCTTCACCATCCCGGGGGTGATCGCCCTGAACGGCATGAACAGCCGGTCGGTCGGCGTCTGCGTCAACGCCGTCCCGCAACTGGCCTGTTCGCCGAGGGGCCTCCCCGTGGCCTTCGTCATCCGGGGCCTCCTGCGGCAGCGGACCTACGGCGAGGCGGCGAAATTTCTGGGCGACATCCCGCCTGCCGCCCCGCAAAACTATATGATCGGCGGCTCGACGGAGGCTGCCTGTTTCGAGCGCTCGGCCGGGCGGATGAGCCGGTTTATCCCCTTCGAGGGGTCTGAATTCACATATCACACGAATCACCCGATCGTGAACGAGGACTTCACCCCCCGCTTCGCCGAGATGCTGAAACGGCAGGGCACGACCCTGGCCCAGTACGGAAAATTTTGCACCCGGCTGGCTTTTCTCGGTCGGAAGCTCACCGACAAATCGGCGGTCCTCGACCTCGATCAGTTGAAAGCCTTGTACAGCAATCACGCTTCGGGCATCAACAACGCCGGGACCTACGGCTGCACCATCATGATCCTGGGCGAGAAACCGGAGCTCCACATCTCGCCCGGCCGTCCCGACGTGGCACCGTTCCAAGTTCTCGGATTTAGCGAAGTGCAAGGCAAGTATTTCGCCAAGAAAGCTTATGCCCCCTCGCCCCTGCCGACCTTCGCCGCAACGAAAACCCTACTCCCCTCGCCGCGCTTCGACGACCAGCCGGGCTACGTCGCCATGTACTGGAAGGCCTGGGAGCTGGCTTTCCGCAACTTCCACGAGCCGGCCGCCGCGACAGGCTACGTTTCGCAATTTATCGACGCCGCCTTCAACCAGAATATTTTCGCCTGGGACACATGCTTCATGACCTTTTTCACCAACACCGCCCACCCGCTCGTCCCGGGCATCGCCTCGCTCGACAACTTCTACGCCCGCCAGCACGAGGACGGCGAGATCTGCCGCGAGATCGACCGCTCGACGGGCCGGGACTTCAAGGTCTGGATCAATCCCGGCCAGCCCCTCTACAGCGCCTGGGGATTTAACATCGACAATCCTCCCCCGCCCGTCACGGTCCAATATATCGGACGCCAGGCCCCCCTCATCCCGTCCAAGGTGACCCTCGACGGGCTCGATCATCCGCTTTTCGCCTGGGCCGAGATTGTCGACATTTCCTGCGAGATGGTCCTTGTGGCCCGCGAGATGGCGGAGATGGCCCGGACGATCGGCAAGCGCGGCGAGGCCGAGGTCTTTGACCGCGAAGCCGATGCGTTGGCCGAGCTGATCAACCGGCTGATGTGGGACCCGGACGAGCTTTTTTACTACGACCTCAAGCTGGACGGAACGCGGGCGCCGATCAAGTCGGTGGCCGGGTTCTGGGCTCTGCTCGCGGGTGTGGCGGACGGGTCGCGGGCCGCGCATTTGGCGGCCGAGCTCGACAAGCCGGCCACATTCGGCCGCCTGCATCCCGTGCCCACGGTGGCCGCCGACCAGCCGCTCTACAACCCCAAAGGCGAATACTGGCGCGGCTCGGCTTGGGCGCCGACAACGACCATGGTCGTGCGCGGGCTGGAGAAGGCCGGCTACCACCGAGCGGCCCGCTCGCTCGCCCGGAATGACCTGGACGTGACTTATCAGGTCTTCGCCAAGACGGGGACGGTCTGGGAAAACTACGCTCCCGACGCGGCGGAGCCGGGGAATCAAGCGAAAAAGGACTTCGTCGGCTGGAGCGGGATCGGCCCGATCCTCTACCTGCTCGAGTTCGGGCTGGGCCTCAAGCCCGATGCGCCGGCGAACACGCTGACCTGGGACATCCAGGCCCATAAGCGCCTGGGCTGCGAGCGGTATCGATTCAACGGGCATGTCGTGGATCTTGACGCCGTGCCAGCCGCGGACGGTTCGCGGTGGAGCCTGACCGTTCGATCGGACGGGGAATTCATCCTCAAAGTCAGCGCCTCGAGCGCGGACAGGACGTTTGCGGTGAAAAAGGGCCAAAACGAGTTCGTGATCTAGAATATCTGGATCATCCCTAATTCCGGGGAAGCCAAGGCGGTTCGGGGTGTCGGCCAACGGCGAAATCGCGAGGGCGGCGCCTTTTTCCATAACTCTCCGAGGGAAGCCAATCCTCGCGGGGACTCTCGAAGCGACGTCCCTACAAGGACAGCGAAGAGCTGCGGCCGCCGAGGGCTGTTTGAGCACGCGAAAATCTTTCGGATACGAGACGGAGTGGGTGATCACCAAGACCGGGGCGATCTCGCATGCGGAGTTCCGAGGCGCCGAGGAAAGTTGTGGGAAAAGGCGAGTAGAGCCCGAAGCCGCCGGGCTGATGCTCCGAACTGCCTTCCCCGGAATTGGGCGATGAACTGAATGTCTTGCCATTTTCCTTGAGATTGGTAGAATGGCTTCCGTGACCTCCGTAAAGTGAAATCCCCCCTCCAAGGAGACAACATGGCCCAGGAAGTCCAAAGCGTTCCCCCTGTCGACAAAACCAAGATCGGCCTGCCCCGCGTCTTGGGCCTTTGGGACGTCATCATGATCGTCATCGGCGGCATCATCGGATCGGGCATCTTCCTGTCCCCCTCCGAGATCGCCGTGGCCGTCCCCTATCCGATTCTGGTGATCGCCGTCTGGGTTGTCGGCGGCATGTTCAGCTTT
>JAPKZJ010000098.1 GCA_026393855.1 Candidatus Aminicenantes bacterium | reverse complement strand
GAATCGGTCCGCCGCTTCCTTCGTCCTCGAGCCGACGGCGGCGAGCTTCGCATCCGGAAGCTGCGCCAGCCCCTTGGCGAAAGCGCGGGCGATGCCGCCCGTGCCGATGATGCCCCAGCGATAGGATTTGCTCATGGCCCGCCCCTCCTCGGGAACGGGCCCATTCTACCAGAAGCGGGCGGGCCGGGCTCAGGGAACGACGGTTTCGCCGAGATGGCCATAGGCGGCCGCCCGGCGGATTCGATCTTCCTCTCCCGGCGCTCCATCGCCGGCGCCGAGCGGGTTAATCCGATCGGCCAGACAGACCGGGGTGAGGCGGCCGTTCCGGATCGTCGCATCCGGACAGCTGTGGCAAAGCCTGTAATGGGCGGCATCCACACCCATCTCGGGGGGCGTCTGGATGGCGATGAACCGGAAGCCGGGGAGGCGGAGGAACGGGACATAGAGCCTGTATCCCTTGAACACCCAATGCAGGACGCCGGCCAGCACGAAAAGGTTGTCCCGGCGTCGCGGGCCAGAACGGCCAGGACGCTGTCGAAATACCGATATCCGGCATAGGCCCGAAGGACATCCGGGATCCGGCCCGACGTGTCCTCGTAAACCGTCAGCGAGAGTCCGAAGCGCATCCGCCGCGCCTCCAGCTTGTCGAAAACGGCGCGGCGAGCAGCTTCGATATCGCCGTGGATATGGGCCTGTCCCTCGTCGATATGGACGAAAACGCGATCGAGGCCGGCGGCCGCGAGAGCGTCGAGGAGCTCGTCCCCCTCCGCGGTCATAAGCTTGACGCCGTTCGTCAGGAGCTGGCAGCGCAGACCCTTGGCCTTGATATCGGCAATGATGCCGGGCAGCTCCGGATGGAGCGTCGGCTCGCCGCCGAGCAGAGTCACAATGCCGGCGTTTCTTTTGGACAACCCCAGATCGACTTCGGCCGCGATCTCGGCCCTCGACTTGACGCCCTCCCGGTCCAGACTGTAACAGCTGCGGCAGCGCAGGTTGCAGGTCTTATTGGTCTCAATGGTGAAGTGGGGCGTATCGCTGAGCGGGTACTTGAGCATTCGAGGCCGTCGGCCCCGACCGCCCCGGAACGCCTCGACGCGCATCGATCCCTCCCTCACTTCCGGCGCCATCCCTCGACGGCCAAGCGCAGGGCGAAGCCGGGCTCGGACATGATCCTGTCGAACGTCTCCGGGCGCGGGTCGCCGTCGACCCGGAATTGGGGCGCATACCACCCGGCGGCCTTCAGGATGAAGCTCCGCTCGCATCCCGCCGTCACCGGCGGCGCGAGAAATCGCAGCTCGACTTTCGTCCCGCCCGCGGGCATGACCAGAAACGCCCCGTCGGCGGCCGCAAGCTCCGCCCCGACGTCCCGCGTCGATCCCTCGACAGCCGCCGGGAACAGCTCGCGTACGGCCATCGGCGCATCCTCGGAGCAATCCACGGCCAGACTGTCGAAGCGCCAGAAACCGGCCGGAGGCCGCATCTTGATCCGCAGGATGTCGCCGGGGATATCGCCGACATCCAGGACATAGGCTTTTTCCTTGGCCACGAAAGGCCCGCCGCCGTAGATGACCGCCCGTGGCTTCCAGCCCTGGGGCGTCTCGACTTGGACCTTCAGGAGATAAAGCTCTTCGCGGGCGTACCAGCCCATGAGCTTGGCGTAAGACGGCCCGCGGGCGTCGACGTCGCGGAAGAACGCTTCGGTTCCGGAGCCAAGATTCTCCAGAAAATCCTTGGCCGCCAGCGAGCCCCGGATCGTCGTCCAGGCATCGGCGACCAATTTCACGACCTTCGCGCCGGCCGGCTTGGGGAATTCGAGGACGATCTCGTGCCGCAAGTCCTCGCCCACGGCGCCGGTCTCGAACGTCGATTCCCAGAATCGCCCGTCCCGTTCGGAGAAATCGGCCAGGACGTCCCGGCCGCGGCCGTCGCGAGCCGAGAGCGGCGGCTGGGGCGCGCGGACCGTGTGCAGCCGTCCGGAAACATCGGGAACAATCTTCAAACCGGGGGCATGATCGACGGCCAGGAGCTTGACCTCATCCACGTGCTCGGTCTCTTGCAGCTCGTTGGTCATCAAGAGCCGGTACTCGCCGCCGACCGCGGCCAGATGCTCCAGGGGAATCCATTCCGTCCGCGCCAGAGCGCGCGAGATGGCCCCGCCGTATGGCTCCGCCTCGAAGACGTAGCGCATCCCATCAAAGGCATAGAAAAAGGGGCAGGATTTGATCGGCGGGGGGGAAGGCGCAGTCGCAGAGCCGACGAGGGCGGCAATCTCCAAAGCCAAAGCACCGCAAGCAAGCAGCGCGGGCACGAGGCCCCGTTTGGGCGCGGCGGTGCTTAGGGATCGGATAGACGTACTATTGATTGAAACCGGGCCGCTGCCGGCAAGTCGGCCCGTCAGGAATACGCCGTCCCAATGAGGCTCAAGAACCTGTAGGACGGCGCCCTCGATCGTCGTGACGACGACACGGTCCTGGCTCGCGATAAGAGATCCTTCCTGAGGCGCGAGGAAAGCCGTTTCCCGCGAACAAGCCGCCAAGTAGACGGCGACCAGAACAGCCGCCAGAACCCGAATGGTGCCTCCACGCATGTCTTCCTCCTTTAACGGCCCATGAGCCCAGCCAGCGCCGCGGCCTTTTGCTCCGGGCTCATACGGGCCAAATCAAAAACGACCTTCTTAGAAGCGGCCAGCCCTAGTAGGGCGCCCAGTCCCGCGCCCGCAACGGCGGCCAACGAAATAGCCAACGCGACGTTTCGGTATTCGATATCGTACTTGCACGCGGGGATCCCGATGAGGCCCGTCAGGGTGCCGAAGAGCCCGAGGCCCGCCAAGGCGCCGGGGCCGGCTTGGCTCGGCGTCTTGAGCCGGCGGACGAGCGCAATCGCGGCCAAAGGCCTCACTTCCGTAGCCACGTTCCAATAGGGCATCGGCAGCACAGTCACTCGCCAGCCGCTTTCCAGGCGCAGAATCTTCCCGATGATCGGATCCCCCTCGAAGGTGACAATCTCGACTTCCGGAAAGGCGCGGGCCTCCAACACGCCGTTCAAACCGGGACCGGCTCCGGACAGACGGACGTTCGTGAGAGCGCAGTCCATCGTCATCAGGCCCACGGCCGCCAAGGCCGCCCAAGCCATCATTCGCCGTGTCATGGTCTTCCTCCTTATCGCGTTTAAATCAAATATGAAGGCCCAAGCAGAAGCCCAGCGACCCGCTCGACAGCGAAACCCGCCGGGCGGGCATCAAGGCGGGAGCAAAGGCCGGGAGCTCTTGAGCCGCCACCCAAGCCCAATCGGCCGAGAGGCCGATGGTCAGGTGCCGGTAAAGGCGGATTCCCGCTTCGGCGAAAACGAGAACGCTCGGGGCGAGCTTGTTCACGTTTTGTTCTTGTCGTTCAGATCGCTCCTCCGCGCCCGAAACAGCGAAATACTGTGCCTCCGTCCGCAGATCGACGTTCGCGACGCCCCCGCCCAGACCAAGAGCGGCGGTCAAAGCGTTCCGGCTCGCTCCACGAAATGCGGGCGTGAAAGCCGCGGTCAGGTAATGACCATTTGTTCGCTGGATGACGGAGAGGTTGGGATCGCAATTCTTCGTCCAGTATTCCCGAGGCGCCTCCCCCAACGAGGCGAAGGTATAGCCGAATCGCCAAGCCGGGAAAACGGAATATTCCAGTCGCAGGCGCCGGAACAAAGTGAAGGGCTTGTTCTCCCCATAGATAAAGCCCGGGCCTAGCCCGCGAAAGCAATCTTTGGTCCCGCCGGCCGATTCAAATCCGGCGTCAACCGAAAGATGGAATCGACTGGGGCCCCCACCGAAGCCCGCCAGGAACAAACGAAGCCGCTCCCATTCCTCGACCGGGAATGCCTCCTGGCCGTCAAGGCCAAAGGAGGCCAAGCGCCGATGGAAAATCGAATCCGCCAGCCAACCCACCAAAAGCCCGCTTCCCGCTCCCAGAAGGGCCCGGACGAGAGCTATGGCGAACGGCGAGTCCCTCAGGTAGCCCAGGGCGGGGGAATTATTCCAATGATCGATCGGAAGGCTCATGGCATAGGCGCCCAAAAGCGCACCGGTGACGAAAAACCGCGATTTTTCTGATTCGGCCTTGATGGTCAATCTGACAAGATCCTTCCTCTCGAGGCCTTTCGTGGAACCCTCGACGCGAAGGAGGATGCGGCTTTCATCCAATCCCAACAGTCTGCCTTCCACAGTCGTACCGTCCCGGAGGCTCGCCCGAACGGGAGATAGGATATAAGCCTCGCTTGCCCGCAATGAGGGTTTGAGTTCTTCCGGATACGCCCCTGGACTCGAAAACGCCCGGAGAGGCCACAAGGCCAGTACGGCGATGAATAAGAGGGTGTTTTTTTTCATTTCGGCCTCTATTTCGTTTTTCCTGCCTTTATCAGGGTACGGCAGAGGCCGGGCAGAGATGTCAAAACAGTGTTAAGAATCGGTCAATATTATCCTGCGGACGGACTGACGGCGGCCGGAGCGCTCGCTGGGGCGGGGCTCGGATCAGAACCCAAAGCCGAGGTTGATCCCGATCCCCGTCGCGCCGAACAGATCGTCCAGCGGACTATAGAAGAAGGGGTGGCATCATTATAACCGCCTTGAATCCGGTTTCAAGGGGGGACTGCGCCTTGACCGCCCGGAAGAGCGCCGCTAGAATGGCCGCGTGATGATACAACGGCGTTTGACGGCATTCCTCGCCGTTGCGGCGAGCCTGGCCGCGGCGTCTTGTCGACCGGATCATCCGAGCCGTCCCCCCTACCGCGACCCCGGAGTCTCCCTCGAGCGCCGCGTCGAAGACTTGCTGGGCCGGATGACGCCGGCCGAGAAGTTCCGCCAGCTCTTCATGATCCCTGACGATTTCGCGGACGACCGCGGCTGGTTCAAGGACGGCATCTTCGGGCTGCAAGTCGCCTCGCGCGGGCGGGCCGGAGAGAACGTCCAAAGGCTGGACTATGCGCCGGGTGCGGACGCCCGCCGCATGGCCGAGGACATCAACGCAATCCAACGATGGTTCGCCGGGGAAAGCCGCCTCGGCATTCCGATCATCCCCTTCGACGAGGCCCTGCACGGACTGATCCGATCCGGCGCCACGGCGTTCCCCCAGGCGATCGGCTTGGCCGCGTCGTGGGACGTCGGCCTGATGACGGAAGTCGCCGCGGCGATCGCCCGGGAGACCCGCAGCCGCGGCATTCGCCAGATCCTCTCGCCGGTCGTCAACATCGCCCGCGATCCGCGCTGGGGCCGGGTCGAAGAGACTTATGGCGAAGACCCCCATCTCGCCTCGCGGATGGCCGCAGCTTTCGTCGCCGCCTTCGAAAAACAGGGCGTCATCGCTACCCCCAAGCATTTCGCGGCCAACGTCGGCGACGGCGGGCGCGACAGCTACCCCATCCACGACGACGAGCGGTGGCTACGCGAAATCGAGCTCCCGCCCTTCCGAGCTGCGCTGGCGGAAGGCGGGGCCCGCTCGATCATGTCCTCCTACAACTCGCTCGGCGGCTCTCCCGCCTCGGCCAACGATTGGCTTCTCAACCGGATCCTTAAAGGCGAATGGGCTTTCCGCGGCTTCGTCATCTCCGACGCCTGCGCGGTCGGCGGAAGCTACAGCCTTCACCTGACCTCGGACTCCTACGACGAATCGGGCCGCCAGGCCTGGACGAGCGGCCTGGACGTGATCTTCCAGACGGCCCGTTCGCACGCCGCCCTGTTCGAAAAATCGATCCTGGAAGGGCGGGTCGGGCAGTCCCGGGTGGACGACGCGGTGCGCCGAGTCCTGCGGGCCAAGATGGAGCTGGGGTTGTTCGAGAACCCCTTCGTCGATCCCGCCGAGGCCGAACGATTGAACGGCAGTCCCGTCCATCGCGCTCTGGCCCGGAAAGCAGCCGAGGAATCGATTGTCCTATTGAAGAACGAATCGAATACCTTGCCCTTGCGGCGCGGCGGTTCGCTGGCCGTCATCGGCCCCGACGCCATGGAAGCCCGGCTGGGCGGATATAGCGGCCCCGGCGTCCGCAAAGTCAGCCTGCTCGAAGCCCTGCGCACGACTGCCGAAGGCAGGGAAACGATCGCCTACGCCGCGGGCTGCGGACGCACGGTTCCGCGCCTGGGCCCGATCGACGCGGCGTACCTACGGACCGAGCCCGGGCCGGA
>JAPKZJ010000097.1 GCA_026393855.1 Candidatus Aminicenantes bacterium | reverse complement strand
TCATGCAGGCTCAGGTGGACGCGCATGCGGAGTTCCGCCCTCGCGGGGATTGTCGAAGCAACGTCCCGACGAGGACTGCGAAGCGCTGCAGGCGCCGAGCGGAGAAGCGCAAGGAAGGCGTGAAAAACCCGCGCCGCCGGGACGAATACCGTGACGCAGGCCACACAGAATGGAACGAAATCTATTTCTTTTGACACCGGGGGCAGTAATGGCTGCTGCGGCCGCCGATGACGGCCCGGCGGATCGGGCCGCCGCAGCGCGGGCAGGGCTCGCCGGCCCGGCCGTAGACCTTGTGTTCGTCCTGAAACGAACCCAGCTCGCCGTCGGCGTTGCGATAATCCCGGATCGAGGAACCGCCCGCGGCGATGGCCCTGGCCAGGACGTCCCGCACAGCCGCCCCCAACCGGTCGGCCCGGGGGCGGGACAGGCGCGAGGCCGCGGCCAGCGGATGAACGCCCGCCTCGAACAGCGCCTCGTCGGCATAGATGTTGCCGATGCCCGCCAGGAAAGATTGATCAAGGAGGACGCTTTTCATCCGGCCGCGCCGGGCCTTGAGCCGAGCGGCGAACTCGCCGGCGGTAACATCGAAGGGCTCGGGGCCGAGGGTGCAGAGCTCGGGACAGGCCGCCAATCCCGCGAGCGGTCGGCAGCGGACAAGACCGAATTTGCGGACATCTTCGAAATGGAGCTCCCGGGCGGGGCGCCGGAAATGGAGAACCAGGTGGACATGGCGGCCGCGCGGCCGCCCGGGACGGCTCCAGAGGAAACGACCGGTCATCTTCAAATGGAATAGGAGGGCCAGGCCGCCGCACTCGAGGATAAGCACCTTGCCCCTCCGGCCGACCTTGTCGATCGTCTTGCCGGCCAGCTCGGTCAGGGGAACAGCCGACGCGGCGCGGGCCGCGCGGCCCCCGCCCCAGCCGGTCCCCGCGGCCCGGCCGGCCTTGCCTTGGGGCGGAAACGCCTCCACCGAAGCGATGCGAAGGCCCAGGACGCGGCGCCGAAGGCTGCGGGCGACCGATTCGACTTCGGGCAGCTCGGGCATGGGGGGGATTGTATCAGAATCCGGGCCTCTTGCGCCGAAGGAACGGTTTGGTCTATGATGGGCGCTCGAAAGCCATGAAAAGCATCGCTGTCTTCCTCCTGGGCTGGCTCGTCCCCGGACTGGGCCACATCGTGCAAAAGAAATACGCTCGCGGGTTCACCTTCCTGGCCGCGATCCTGGCTATGACCGGACTGGGCCTCTGGATGTCCGGCAAGATCTACCCCTTCCAGACCGAGAACCCGCTGACCATCCTGGCCTTCTTCGCCGACATCGGGAACGGCCTGGTCTATCTCCTGTCGCGCTTCCTGCCCATCGGGCTGGGCGACCTCAAGCTGGTCACCTTTGAATTCGGCACCGCCTATCTGGCCGGCGCCGGCCTGCTCAACTACCTGATCGCCCTGGACGCCGCCGACATCGCCGCGGGGAAGAAGTCATGATCTTCGAAAGCCATTTCCTATCGATGATCGTCTACGCCGCCCTGGTCGCGGTCGTCCTGGCCCTGCTGCGGCGCAAGGAGAAGGCCTCGCGTTGGAAGTACGGGATCTTTCTCTTCCTGGCCATGGCCGGCGGAGCCCTGCTTTTCGGCTGGCTGATGTACCTCTTTACCCTCTGAGGCCCGGATCCGTCCTCGATTCCCGGAAACGGGAAAACAGCTTTTTGATTGAGGATGTGTCCGCCCATTTGAATTTGCGTATAATAGGCGCGTGATCGAGCTCGCGCACGTCTGGGTTCAATATCAAAAGCCCCACTGGGCTCTCTCCGACATCGACCTGACCATCGGCCGGGGCGAGTTCTGCTACATCACCGGCCCCTCCGGCTCCGGCAAGACGACCCTGCTGCGAACTCTGACCCGCGAAGTCATCCCGACCCACGGTCAGGTCTTCGTGGCCGGCAAGAACATCTGCCTCCTGCCCGACCCCAAAGTCCATCTCCTGCGCCGGATCATGGGCATCGTCTTCCAGGACTTCCGGCTCCTCTTCCACAAGCGCGTCTTCGACAACGTGGCCATCGCCCTCCAAGTCCAAGGCGTCCCCTCGCGCGATCTCAAGCGCCGGGTCTTCATCGCCCTGCGCATGGTCGCCATGCACCACCGCATCTGGGACTTCCCCTCCGAGCTCTCCTACGGCGAGCAGCAGCGGGTGGCCGTGGCCCGGGCCGTCGTCAACAACCCGACCATTCTGCTGGCCGACGAGCCGACCGGCAACCTCGATCCCGAGCTGGCTTCGGAGCTGATGGGGCTGTTCCAGGAGATCAACCGCCAGGGGACCACGGTCGTCATCTGCACCCACGACCGCGATCTGATCCGCCGCTTCGAAGGGCGGGTGGTGCTGCTTCACGACGGCAAGATCCAGCGGCGAGGCCGGGCATGACCCCCGCCACCCCGCTCCGGCCGCGCTACTTCCTGCGCGAGACCCTGAACAACCTCTGGCAGTTCAAGACCCGCCATTTCTTCTCCCTGACCATCATCTGCCTGTCCTCGCTGATCCTGGGTGTCTTCCTATCGCTGTCCAACAACCTGAACGCCAAGGCCGGCGAGCTGTCTCGCAACGTCAACGTCGTCTTCGATCTCAGCCGCGACGCCTCGCCCGCCGATCGGGACCGGCTGGCCGCCGAGCTGCGGGCTTCGCCCCTCGTCGGCGCCGTCCGGACGATTTCGGCGGAAGAGGCTCTAGCCCGATTTCTCAAGGACTTTCCCGAGCTGTCCGACATTGTCGCCAACCTGAAGGAAAATCCCTTCCCCCCGTCGATCGAAGCGGACCTGCGCCGGCCGGACGTCCCAGCCGACGACGTGACCCGGCTGATCGCGGAGGCCCGCCGCGCCCCCGCCGTGACCGACGCCCAGTTCAACCGCGACTGGGCCGAGCGCGTCCGGTCGCTGAGCCGCCTGGCCCGCAATACGGGCCTCTTCCTGGGGGGCATTCTCGTCCTGGCCTCGCTCCTCATCATTTCCAACGTCATCAAGCTGAACGTCCTGGCCCGCAAGTCCGAGATCGAGCTGCTGCGGCTGGTCGGAGCCACCAACGCGTTCATCCGCGGCCCGTTCCTGCTGGAGGGGGTGGCTATGGGGCTGCTGGGCGGGCTTCTGTCGCTCGGCCTCATCCTCGTCGTGGTCAAGCTTTTTCCCATCTATCTCGGCGCCTCCATGGGCGCCCTGCAGGAGCTGTTCGGATTCCGCTACCTGACCTGGGCTCAGGCCTTGGGGCTGGTCTTCGGCGGCGGCTTCGTCGGATTCCTGGGCAGCCTGAGCTCCATCGCCAGATTCCTAAAAGTGTAACGAATTGACAGGCGCGGGAGCCTGGCTTACAATCGACCCATCATTCCCATGTCATCTCTCGGGCAGGAACTCAAGTCGGCGCGCGATAAGGCCTCGTTCTCCGTCGAACAGATCGCCCAACAGACCAAGATCAGCCTCCGCCTGCTCAAGGCCTTGGAAGACGAGCGCTTCGACCAACTGTCCGAACCTTTCTTCATCAAGGGAGTGCTCAAAGCCTATGTCCGGGCCATCGGCGCCGACGAAGCCTATTTCCTGGCCCTGTACCAATCCGAGCATGCGCCGGCCGAACCGGCGCCGCACGAAGCCCCGCCTCCCCCTCCAGCCAAAGATCGCGCCGGCCGCGCCTCCGCTTCTCCGCCGAGCCGCGTCCACAGGCCCGAGCTCATGGACTTCCGGGAGGCCCCGGGGCGCTCGGGCCCGAGTTTAAAGCGGCGGATCCGTCTTCAGCCTTGGGTTCTGATCCTCTGCCTCCTCCTCCTCGCGGCCGCCGCGACGCTGGGGGTCATTTTCTATGTCCAATCGCGCCCCAAGCCGGCGCCCCGGATCGCCTCGACCGTCCCTTCGGCCCCGCCGATCGTCAAGCCTGCGGCTCCCTTGGAAGCCGCGGCGAAGCAGGGGGCAACCTCGGCGCCCGCCGGCGCCGCCGGCCTAAGCCAAGCCTCGGCCCAGCCTTCCTTCGAGGCCGGCTTGAAGCTTGGCCTGCGGTTCACCGCCGACACCTGGATCCAAGTGGCCGCGGACGGCCGGATCGTCCTGGACGGCATCCAAGCCGCCGGCCGCGAAGAGTCTTTCCAAGCCGCCGAGGAATTCATCCTCCAGTTGGGGAACGCAGGCGGGGTGACTTACACCCTGAACGGCAAGCCCGGCGTGCCGTTCGGCCCTCCCGGGGCCGTGCGGACCGACGTCCGGATCAGCCGGGGCACGGCGGCCGACTTCCTGCGCAAGGCGCCCTCGCCCGCCCCCTGAACTCTTCATGCCTGAATCCAAGGACGTCCTGACCCCCAAGAAACGGGGTTCGCGCGTTCTGGCTTTCGTCATCCCGATTCTCATCGTCCTCTTCTTCGTCATCGACTTTCTGCTGCGGCGGGTCCAGGAATTCTCCCCCTCCAAGGCCACGGGCATCCTGCTCACAGCGCTTCAGTTCATCGTCCTGCTTCTGGCCCTGATCCTGCTCTTCGTCCTGGGCCGCAACTTGGCCCGGCTGTATCTGGAGCGCAAGCGCAAAGTGGTCGGCGCCCATTTCAAGACCAAGCTGGTGATGTTCTTCACCGCCCTGTCCTTTCTTCCGACCCTACTGCTGTTCCTGTTCACCAGCGACCTGATCAGCCGCAATATCGAGCAGTGGTTCAAGATGGACGTCAACCGCGTCCTGGAGGACACCCGGGCTGTGGCCGACGGCTTCTATGTCACCGCCTCCGAGCTGACCCTGCACTACGCCGTCCAGCTGGAGAAGGAGATGCGGTCCCAGGGCCTGCTGGCGGCCGACAAGCGCGGAGCCCTGGAGGCCTTCGTCCGGACCAAGCTGGCCGAGTACAAGCTGGCCGAGATCGCCGTCTACCAGGGCGAGGAGGAGCTGTTCGTCTATCTCGACCCGAACCTGCCTTTACAGGACTACAACGAACTGAAGTCGGACAACGTCAAGCGGATTCAGGCCGGCGTGCCCCTCAACGATATCAAGCCCATGGGTACCGGTGAGTTCATCCGCCAGGGGGTCTCCTTCAGTCTGCCGGACACGACCGCGTTTCTCATCACCACGGGGATGTTCCTGCCGCAGAACTATACCCAGAAGATCAATAACGTCAAAGCCTATTGGGACCGCTACAGCCGCCGCCGCCAACAGAAAGACCTGACCAAGACGACTTACCAGCTGATGCTGGTCCTGGTCACCATGCTGATCGTCTTCGCCGCCACCTGGATCGGCTTCCATCTGGCCCGCTCCATCACCGTCCCGATCGAGAAGCTGGCCCAGGCCACCCGCGAGGTCTCCAAAGGCAATCTGGATGTCCGGGTCGAGGACCCGGCCTCGGACGAGCTCGGCATCCTGGTCGAGTCGTTCAACCAGATGATCGCCGACATCCAGACCGGGCAGGTCCGCCTGGCCCAGAAGACGGCTGAGCAGGAAGCCCGCAAGCAGTACATCGAGACCCTGCTGAACACCGTCACGACCGGGGTCATCGCCCTCGACGCCGAAGGCCGCATCACCACCATCAACCCCTCGGCCCGGGACATGCTGGCGTTGCCGGCCACAGCCGAAGTGGCGGGACGGCCTTACCGGGAGGTCCTCCGCCACCCCCACTTCGCCGAGCTGGCCCAAGCCATCGAGGCCGGGATGCGGACCCGCTACCGGATCTCCGACCGCGAAATCACCATCATGCTGAACGGCCAGCAGCTGACGCTGGCCTTAACTCTATCCCCCCTCAAGCCGCCGGGAGCCGGCTTCTCCGGCCTCCTGGTCGTCTTGGACGACCTGTCCCAGCTGATCAAGAGCCAGCGGGTCGCCGCCTGGAAAGAGGTCGCCCAGCGGGTGGCCCACGAGATCAAGAACCCGCTGACGCCGATCCAATTGAACGCCGAGCGGATTCTGCGCAACCTCAGCCGGCCCGATCCGGCCTCCCCGGCCGCGCTCGAGGAGGGGGCCCGGGTCATCATCCAGGAGGCCCAGACCATCAAGTCCCTGGTCGACGAGTTCTCCGAGTTCGCCCGGCTGCCCAAGATCAGCCTCCAGCCGGCCTCGCTGGCCGAGATCGTCGATCAAGCCGCGGCCCTCTTCCGGCCCATCTACAACGATATCGAGTTCGAGGTAACGATCGACCCCGAGGTGCCGGCCCGCCAGCCGCTTGACCCGGAGCCGATGAAGCGGGTCTTCATCAACCTTTTCGACAACGCTATTGACGCCATGGCCAAAAAGGGTAGAATCGTCGTCCGCGCCGGCTTCGACCGCGACACCCGGTTGATCCAGGTCGAGATCGAGGACACCGGGCCCGGCATTGCGGTCGAGGACAAGGACAAGCTCTTCCTGCCCCATTTCTCGACCAAAAAGAAGGGCACAGGACTCGGGCTGGCCATTGTCGCCCAGATCATGAAAGAACATAACGGCGCCATCGACGTCCGCAACGTCAAACCCCATGGCGCGCGCTTCATCCTACAGTTACCCGCATGAGCCAAGACAAGATCCTGATCATCGACGACGAAGCGAGCATCCGCTCGTCTCTGCAAGGCATCCTCGAGGACGAGGGCTATGCCGTCCGCACGGCGGCCTCGGGCGAGGAAGGGCTGGGTCTCCTGCAGAAGCAGGCCTTCGGGCTGCTGCTGCTCGACATCTGGCTGCCCGAGATGAACGGCCTGGATGTCCTGCGCCGTGTCCGGACCCTGGACGCCCCGCCCCAGGTCGTAGTCATCTCCGGACACGGGACGGTGGAGACGGCCGTCAAGGCCACCAAACTGGGCGCCTTCGACTTCCTGGAGAAGCCGTTGACCCTGGAGAAAGTCGTCCTGACCGTCAAGAACGCCCTCCGCCAGCGCCGCCTCGAGGAGGAGAACCTCCAGCTCCGCGAGAAGACGCGGGCCCGCACCCATCTGGTGGGCAAGAGCCCGGCCATCATCCGGCTACGGGAGGAAATCAAGAAGGCCGCCCCGACCGACGGCCGGGTCCTGCTGACGGGCGAGAACGGCACCGGCAAGGAGCTGATCGCCCGCATCATCCACGACCAGAGCCGCCGCGCCGACAAGCGCTTCGTCGAGATCAACTGCGCCGCCATCCCGGACGAGCTGATCGAGGCCGAGCTCTTCGGCACCATCAAGGGCGCCGTCCCCCACGCCGTCAAGGACAGGAAGGGCAAGCTCCTGCAGGCCGACGGCGGGACCCTCTTTCTGGACGAAGTCGGCGACATGAGCCTGCGGACCCAGGCCAAGCTGGTCAAGGCCCTGATCGAGCAGTCCTTCGAGCCGGTCGGATCGAGCGACATCGTGTCCGCCGACGTCCGGATCATCGCCGCCACGACCAAGAGCCTGAAGGACCTGATCGTCAAGGCCCGCTTTCGGGAGGACCTCTTCTTCAAGCTCAACGTCATCCCGATGTCCATCCCGCCGCTGCGCGAGCGGACGGAGGACATTCCCCTGCTCATCGATCATTTCCTGAAGGGCTTTGCCGCCGATTACGGCAAGAAGCCCAAGACCATGCACCCCGAGGCCCTCAAGGCCTTCCTCAACTACTCCTGGCCGGGCAACGTCAGCGAGATCATGAACGTCATCGAGCGCTTCGTCATTCTGGTCGAGGAGGATGAGATCGGGCCCGCCCATCTCGCCCTTCTGGTCGAAACCCGGGAGCGGGAGACCGGTGCCGGCCTGCCCGCCGCGGCGCCTCTGGCCCAGGCTCTGGAGCAGTTCGAACGGACGACACTGCACCGCGTCCTGCTGCGGAACCAATGGGACCTCGTCCGGGCCGCGGCCGAGCTGGATATGACCCCCGAGGCGATCCAGGCCCGGATCAAGACCCTCCACATCACCCTCAACGAGTGAGGGCCGCTAAAGGCCGGATATGCCCGTCGACCAAACCGAAGCCATCGTGCTTCGGACCTCCCCGATCGGCGACCAGGACAAGCTCTGCTCTTTCCTGACCCGGGAGAAGGGCGTTCTGCGCGGCGTGGCCAAGGGCGCCCGCAAGTTCGCCAACCGGTTCGGATCCGCGCTCGAGCCGATGTCCTATGTCCGGGTCTTCTTCTACGAAAAAGAGCGGCGTGACCTGGTCACGATCAGCAACGCCGATCTGCTCGAATCGTTCTTCGACATCCAGTCAGACCTCAAGACCGCCTTCACCCTCGGCTATTTCGCCGAGCTGGTCGAGGAGTTCGCCCCGGCCCGGGCTCACGAGGAGGTTCTGTTCCGCCTCCTCCTGGCCGTCCTGCAGGCCCTGCGCGACAAGGGGGACCTGAGCCTGCTGGCCCGCTACTTTGAGGCCTGGCTGCTGCAAATCAACGGCATCCTGCCCGAGGTGGGGAGCTGCAAGAAATGCCGCAAGGCCGTGGCTGAGACGGAAGCGTCATGGCTGTCGCCGCGGCGGGACGGGATATACTGCGGCGACTGCGCCCCGGCCCGCAAGGAGCCCGTCCGCCGGGAGCTGGGGGAGTTCCTGCGCTGGGTCCGGCGCAACCCGCCGCCGCGCGTCCCGGTGGAGCCGTTCGGACCCGAGGCCTTGCGTACCATCCAGGTCGCCCTGCAGGCCATGATCGTCTTCCACCTGGAGCGCGAGCCTCGAACCCTGCGCCTCGTTCGCGACTGATAATTCACAGACACATACTTAATTCCCCCAACTGCAGCGCATCTTTCGCAGACATGTACCAAATTAATCCTCGAGCGCAGTCCGATACATTAGGCGCTTTCCAATAGAAATATTTTGACTTTGAGGATCAAATTGTAGGGAAGAGTTCATTGAGAAATTTTATAAATTATGCCGTCTTCTTAATCGGGGAGAAATGAAGCATGCCCGCCTATGCAAGAATAGTGATTCCGGATCTACCTCATCATATTACTCAACGAGGGAACCGAAGGCAGAGGGTATTTTTTGATGATGAGGATAAGGCGTTCTATCTTAGGCTGCTGAAAAAATATTCAGAAGAGGCCAAAGTCGCGTTTTGGGCATACTGCATTATGGATAATCACGTGCATTTGGTTGCCGTTCCTTCGGATGAAGCGGGGTTGGCTCGGACTTTCGGCAATACGCACAAATTTTACACAAAAACAATAAACGCAAGGAACAAATGGAAGGGCTTTTTATGGCAGGGAAGATTCTCTTCGTTTCCAATGGATGAGAGTTATCTATACAATTCCATCAGATATATCGAAACAAATCCCGTAAGAGCCAAGCTCGTCCGTAACGCGCGAGATTGGGATTTTTCAAGCGCAAGAGCGCATATCGACAAGTCCTTTGATCCACTTCTGCGGACTTCGCCATTAGACACTAGCATTTCCAACTGGGAGGCCTATTTAGAGTCAGCTCTCCCCAATAGTACCCTTGAGGAGTTCCGCGTTCATGCGAAGAACGGGCTTCCGCTTGGAAGTGAGAAATTTCTCCAAGGGCTCGAAGAAATGACCGGGCTGCCTATGGTAAAAAGAAAACCCGGCCCTAAGAACGAATTCCCGAAATAGATCTGATTCCTTCAGAGAATTGGCTCTTGCGCATACGAATTGAGTATGTGTCTGGGAATTATCAGAAGTAGACGATCCCGGCGGAGACGGCGGCCCAGAGGGCGATCGCGGCCAGGAAGGGCAGATCCTCGATGATCATCTCCTCGGGTGTTCCCCCCTGCCCCTTGCGATAGACCAGAAAGAGATAGCGGAAAATCCCGTACAGGACGAACGGCGCGGTCCAGAGCAGGCGGCCCGAGCCGAACCGCCGGGACGTGTCCTCGGACATGGCGTAGAGGGCGTAAGTCACCATCGTGGCGGCGGTGACGACGGCGATCATCTGGTCGAGCAGGGCGGGCGTGTAGTCGCGGAGCACCGAGCGGTGGGCCTCTCCGCACTCTTCGAGCGTGAGGAGCTCGTTGCGCCGCTTGCCGACAGCGATCAGAAGGGCGAGCAGGCTGGTGCAGACCAGGAGCCAGGAAGAGGGCACGACGCCGGCCGCGAAGCCGCCGGCCGCTACCCGGATGACGAATCCCGAGGCGACGAGGAAGACATCCAGGATGACAACCCGCTTGAGGACAAGCGAATAAGAGAGCTGCAGCAGGGCGTATGCGGCCAAGGCCAGGAAGACGCGTCGGTCGAGGGCGGCCGACGCCGCGAGGGCGCAAGCGGCCAGGCCGGCGGCCGCGGCCCAGGCCGTCCCCGGCCGGAGCCGGCCGGCTGCGATCGGGCGTTTGGCTTTCCGGGGATGAAAGCGGTCGGACTCCGCGTCGAGGATGTCGTTGACCAGGTAGAGCGCGCCCGCTAGAACGCAGAAGAGCGCGAACACGGCCGCCGTCCGGACGGCCGGCCCCGGCCGGAAAAGCACCCGCCCGAACACGGGGGCGGCGAAAACGAAGAGATTCTTGATCCACTGCCCGGGGCGGAGAGACGCGATGATGTCTTTCATTGAGGGATCTGGCTAGAATTGGACGTCGCCGCCGGTATAGGTCGAAGCGTTTTTATTGAGATAGAGAGCCAGGATCCGAATCAGCATGAAGATGATCCCGCCCGCCATAACCGTCGTATAAACAGTCAGCAGAGCCACGTTGGCGATGTTACGAGCCCGCGAGATTTCGGTCGGGAAGAGCAGGTCGAAGAGGGTCTTACCGAAGACCAGGATGAGAAGGACGACACCGAGGGCCGACCGGTAAAAGTATTCCTTGGCCGTATCTGGCGTGATGATCTTGAAGATCAGGGGATAGAGAAGCCAAGCCGTGACGGCCCAATAGAGGACCAGCCAGCCGATCTTAACGGCATTGTCGACTGGTTTGGGCAAAGATCTCTCCATCGATCGGCTTTACCTTAACCCCGGCCCCGACCCGAGTCAAATGCTTTCTGCCGGCTCATTCCCACCGAGGGGATTGAACCTCGTCCGAACATACGGTATATCTCTGCTGACCGACAAAACCCATGACTCCGAACCGCACCGCTCCGCCCCTGCCGTTTCTCCTTTTAACGGCGGGGCTTCTGTTCATTTTCGCCGACCAATCGATGCTCGGACCATTCCTCAATCCGCTCTTGGCCGGATTTTTCGGCTCGACCCGCAACGTCGTGCCCCTGGGCTGGGTCGGGTTCGCCGCCACGGCGCTCTCCGCCCTAGCCATGATCGCGGCCGGCATCCTGTCCGACCGCGGAGCCCGCCTTCGATTCTGCGCCGGGGGGCTGGCCCTGGCCGGGGCCGCGTCGCTTCTCTCCCCCCTCATCCCGGGAGGCCGGGCCGGCTATGCTCTCTTTTTCACCCTCCGGGCCCTAGCGGGGATAGGCGCCGGCGCCTTCGTCCCGGCCGCTTTTTCGCTGGCCTCCGATTCGGTCGATCCCGGCCGGCGCGGCACGGCTTTCGGCCTGATGTCCGTGGCCATGCTGGTCGGCCGGTTGGCCGGTTTCGGCCTGGCCGGCGCCCTGGGGACGGGTTGGCGGACGGCGTATCTCATCGTCGGGGCCGCCGAAATCGCAGCTGCCGCGGTTTTCGCCGCTTTCCGCGAGCCCGAGCGCGGCGGCCGCGAGGAGGACCTGCAGGGAGCCATCCGGGAAGGAGCCCATTACCGCTTCCGCATCTCCCGGTCCGACGCCGCCGTTCTCCGCCGGGCCCGCAGCAACGTCTGGCTTGTCCTGAACTTCATCGACGTCATCCCGGGGTCGATCGTCCTCTTCCTGATCTTCAAGTACATGAAAGAAATCCACAATCTCGACGCGGCCGCGGTCAACGTCATGCTTCTGGCCGTCTTTGCGGCGGGTGCTTTGGGAGCGGTCGTTTTCGGCCGCATCGGGGACGTCGGGTTCCGCAAGGACAAGCGGGCCAAGGTGATCACCGCCATGGCCTGCAACGCCGTGCCCATTGTCTTCATGGTCCTGTTTCTGGCCAATACCGCCCGGGCTCCGGAGACGGGCGGCCTGCACGCCTCGCTGGCCGCGCCGGGGATGATCGCCTTGATTCTGACCGTCGCCGCCGCGCTGTTCATCAACCAAGGCGTCAATCCCAACTGGTACGGGACCCTGGCCGACATCAACCTGCCGGAGCACCGGGGCACGATGGTCTCGCTGGCCTCGGTCATGGACCTGGCCGGCAACGCCCTTGGCCCGCTCATCGCCTCCTACGCCGCGACCCTCTGGGGCCTGCGGACGGCCATGGGCCTGGTCCTAGTCTTCTGGGCGGCCAACATCCTGTTCTGGATTCCGGTCCTGCGGCACGTGCGCGGGGACATCGAGCGGTCGCGGGCCGTCCTGCGGGCTCGGGCCGCCGAGATGCAACGGGAGGCGCCATGAGCGACGCGCGCGGCCCCATCACCATTCTCCTCAATCCCTCGGCCGGCTCCGGCCTGGCCAGGCGGACGCAAACCCGCCTCGAGGCGGAACTGCGGCGATTGGGGGTGGATTATTCCCTCATCGTCACCCAGAGTGAAGACCACCTGCGCGAGATGACCCGCAAGCTGGCCGGCGCCGGGCCGGAAGGCCGAGTGCTGGTCGGGGCGGGCGGCGACTCGACCTTCCTGATCATGGTCAACGAGCTCCTCGGCCGGAAATCGATGGCGGCCGGGCCGGCCCCAATCCTAGGCCTCGTCGGGCTCGGCTCGTCCAACGACATTCCAGCCGCCTTCGGCTTGAATTCGCTCGAGACGGCCTGTCGCGTCCTGCGCGACGGGCGCGTCCGCCCGATCGACGCCGGGGCGGTCGTCGAAGGCGGAGAGGTTCGCGGGTATTTCCTGGGCCAAGCCAACGTCGGCCTCGGCGCCGCGGTCAACCGCTATGTCTACGACCTGGCCGAGCGGCGTCCCGGCCTGGCCCGCCGCCAGACCTTGGCCGGCGTGGCGGGCATCCGCCAGGCCTACCGAAGCAAAGACATCCCGATCCAGCTGACGATCGCCTGGGACGGAGGGGCCATCGACGGCCCGTTCACCATCGCCGTCTTCGCCAACACCCGGATTTGGGCCACCGGGCGGATCATCGCGCCAGAAGCCGATCCCGACGACGGCCGCCTGGACGCCTGTCTCATCGGCCCCTGCCCGATGCGCCGGTTGGCCCGCCTCTACGCCTTGACCAAAACCGGGGCTCATATCAGCGAGCCCGAAGTCCGGATCGTCAAGGCCCGCGAGTTCACCCTGCGATCGGACGCCCGGCTGGACGTCCAGACCGACGGAGAGATCATCGAAGGCTGGCCGGGTGGACCATCGCGGATCATCGTCGTCAAGGCCTTGCCCGCGGCCTTGCGGATTCTGACGCCATGATCTTCGACGACGGAAGCGGCCTGCGCTTTGGCCTCGATCGGGAAAGCCCCTTTTTCTTCAAATGCCAGCGTTGCCGGGTCTGCTGCAATAACAAGAGGATCGTTCCCGATGCGGCCGAAGTCGAACGGATGGCGGCCCGGCTGGCGACGACGCCGGACGATTTCAGGACCCGCCATCTCGATCCGGCGGACGGGACGATCCGCTTGCGGCCGGACGGCGATTGCGTTTTCCTGAACGAGGAAGGCTGCGGTATCCACCCGGCCCGCCCCCTCGTCTGCCGGCTCTTCCCGCTGGGCCTCCTCCGGAACGAGGCCGGCCGGGAGCGCTTCGGCCTCATGCCGCTCCATCCCGACTGCGTCGGCTATCTGAGTGACGAGGGCACGATCGCGGGATATCTCGAATCGGAGGGGGCGATCCTGATTCCGGCCGCGGTGGACCCATGAGCAAGCGCATCGCAGCCATCGGTCGGGTTCTCGTTTTGGCCGTATCGGCGCTGGCCCCTTATGCGGACGGCCAAGTCCTCAGCCGGGCCGACGAAGCCTTCCTCAAGGACCAGGCCCGCCGGATTGTCGAATCCGCGCGCTTGCCTGCCGGAGGATCATCCGGAACCTGGCGCAACACGACGCCTTACGCGCTCCATGTGCCGGGCGGGAACATGGGTTATCCCGCCTACTGGATCCGGGACTCGATCATGATGCTGGGCGGGGATTTCATTCCCGCGGCGGAGATCGAGGGTTGGATCCGGCTCATCGTCGGAACCCTCCTGGGGCCCGGGGACTGGGAAGTCAGGCCGGGGGTCGTCGTGCCGGCCTATGCCGTGCCGGATCACATCAATTTCGACGGACTGCCGACGTTCTACCCCGGGAATTACGAGACAGGCGACAAGCAGGGCGGTTCTCCCTGGGGCAAATACCCGCCGCTGGACGACCATTTCTATTTCATCGGCGCGGTCTTCGAGCACTGGCGGATGAGCGGGAGCCTGAACCTTTTCCGATCGAAGATGCGGACCTCCTTCAGCCTGGAGAAGCTCTCGGATCTGTGCGAGAAGATCTACCGGATTGCGCCGTCCGATCCGATCACAGGGCTGGTCACGGCGGGCCCCATCGAGACGGAAAACGCCAAGGACTGGGGCTTCTGCGACGCCGAATCCAAGAGCGGGAAGCTTCTCTTCCCTTCGCTCCTCAAGTACGAGGCGGCGCTCCGGCTGACCACACTGTTCGAAGCCGCGGGCGAGCCGGGCAAGGCCGAAGCTTACCGCCGGGACGCGGCGCGAATCCGCAAAGCCCTGCCCGCGACGTTTCTACGGATGAGCCCGGACGGAGCCGAGGCCTGGCTTCATTCGGCGACCGAAGTCGGCAATCAGCCCGACGTCTGGGGCAGCGCCTTCGCCGTCGCGATCGGCGCTTTGGACGAGCCCGCGGCCGGACAGGTCGCCCGCGCGTTGGTCCGAGGCTTCCGGGAAGGGACGACGGTCCGGCAGGGCTGGGTCCGCCATCTGCCCAAGACCGGCCGGGGCGACGCCGGCAACTGGACGGTCTCGGTGGCCAAGCCCGGGGAGTACCAGAACGGCGGCTATTGGGGAACTCCAACCGGTTGGGTCATCGCGGCGATCCGTCGCGTCGATCCGAAGGCGGCCGCGGACATGGCCCGGGAGTTCGTCGCCTCGCTCCGAAAGAACTTGCGGCCCGACGGAACAACCCAAGCCTGGGAGTGGTTCAACCCGGACACGGGCGGCGCCAGCAATCCGCTCTATGTCGCCACCATCGCCCTGCCCTATTTAAGCCTCAAGGCGGCGGGGCTATTGAACGGGCCCGCGGCGGCCAAGCGCTGAGCCGACGCCCGCGAACAAGCCCTTCGGTCAATATTTCTGAAGGGTATAAGCGTATCTCTTCACGTAGTGATAGTCGTCAATCTCCTCGACGCCGTAAGCCTTCCCGTTCCTGAATATGAGCGTGGACGCCGGCACGTCGGTCACGAAGCTGCCGAGCCAAGCCCCTTTGGCGTCGAAGAGATCGACCGTCGAAGCCCGGGGCAGCGTGTCCGTCACGACGAACAACAGCCCGTCGTCCATCGGGATGATCTGGTTATAAGCCGGGAGAAGCTTGGGATAGACCATGGCCTTCCGGACATCCTCGTCCTTCGGCCGGTTGTTCCCTCCGCTGGACGCCAGAAACGAGAGAACGGCCGTTTGGAAGTAGTAATCCTTGTGCCCATCCGTCACCAACCGCGGTGCGGCGTCTTTTTTGATCAGCAGACGCGGCTCCCCGGTCCGATCATAGACGGTGAATTCGTATCGGTCCGGGTATCCGACGATAAGCCGCTCATCGTCGGTCACGGCGGTGATCACGTTCGGCTTGAAAGCGCTTCGGCTCAGCATCCCGGCGACAAAGCGCGCCCGGTCGGCGTATTCCGGCAGGCCCGTGAAGTCGACCCCGTCCCGGCGGAACTCGGTTTTCAGCTTGAAGTCCCGGTCGAAGATCCCGTAGGGGATCGCCCATTTGGGCCCGTCCGGCCGGTCCTCGCGTGTGTTCGTCGAGGTGAAATAGGTCCCGTTGGAAAGGAGGATGACGGCCCCCGTAGAGGCCTCCAGCTTGATGGCCTCCGCGAAGCGGCCGGTTTCCTTGTCGAAGAACGTGATTCTCTTGTTGGCGATATCGGTGATATAGATCCGGCCCCGGCCGTCGAAGCGCATCTCCCAGAGATTGCCGAACTCCCCGGGGCCTTGGCCCGCGCGGCCGATGGAAAAGAGGAACTTCCCGGCGGGATCGAATTTCTGGATTCTCTTTCGGCTCCAGTCCAGGACGTAAATGCCCCCCCTCTCGTCCGCCGTCACCTGGATGCTGGATCCGAACATATAGTTCTCATCGCCCTCCTCGACCCCAATCGTCAGTTCTTCCCGGAAGACGACCTTCGTCCGCTGCCCGGACGGGGGGACGGGCTCCTTTGGATTGGCAACGACAACCGGTTTCCCCGCCTGCCCGCCGGGCGTTCCCTTCGCATCCGCGGCGTCGGCCATAGAAAGGCCCAAGCCGACGACGATCACCAAGCCGATTTTAAAAGGCGATTTCATGGTCCCCTCCCCTGATGCGAGGGTGGATTCCCGCCCCCCTCGTTCCAATTATACAACGATTCCCGACAAGCTCTCGTTGCGCCCCGGTCAACGTCCCAGGAAATCGAGCACGGCCCGGATGAAAGTCAGGGGATGCGGAGGACAGCCGGGAACGAAGAGATCGATGGGTGTCTCGGCCAGAAACGAGCGGTCGAGATCGACGCTCTCGGCGAACAAACCGCCGTGGATGGCGCACGCTCCCGCGGCGACCACGACCCGAGGCGTTCCCAAGCTTCGATAGGCGTCCTTCAGGGCCGGAGACATGTTGCGCGAGATCGGTCCCGTCAACACCAGGCCGTCCGCGTGTCGGGGCGAGGCGACGAAGTCCACACCGAACCGGCCCATATCGAAGTTGACGTTACCGCAGGCGCCCAGCTCCATCTCACAGCCGTTGCATCCGGCGGCCGAGACCTGGCGAAGCTTGAGAGAGCGGCCGAAGAGCCGGCGGATCTCCCGTCGGGATCCGATGGCCTTAGCGGCAAAGGAGGCGGCCGTCTCCCCGGGCCCGATCCGCAGAGTCTCGCGCTTCGAGGCTCCCAGACGGTGGGCGGGAGTGGAACGCACCATCCCGGCCGGGCAAGCCGTTTCGCAATCGCCGCAAAACAGGCAGGCACCGAGGTCGAGCCGCAGCGGACGAATCGACAGGGCGCCCGTCGGGCAAGCTCGCAGGCATTGATCACAGCCATCGGGACAGGCCCCTTCCCGCAGGAGTGGAAAGCCGCGGAAGGGGGCTTTCACCTCCGCCCGCCGGAGGTCCTTGATCACGGGACGCCCGTGCCGTTTCCTCAATTTCAACAGGTCGAGCATGATTCTCCCGCTGCGGCGGTCATAGGTCGAATCCGCAATAGGACAAGTTGAAGCTTTTATTGCAGATGGGGAAGTCCGAGATCCCGTTCTTCCGGACGGCCATAGCCAGCCCGAACCAGTTGTGGAACGACGGGTCCTTGATCTTATAGCGCTTCAGGCGGCCTTCGTCATCCGTGACCGCCGCATGGGCGATCTCGCCCCGCCAGCCCTCGGCCAGGGAGACGACGAGATGCCCGGCCGCCGGAGGGCCCGGAGGATGGAGGAGATCCCCTTCGGGCAGGAGATCGATCTGCTCACGGACGAGACGGATGGACTGGGCGATCTCGACCGAGCGGATATATGCCCGGGCGAAGACATCGCCCGAGGTCAGGGTCATCTTATGGACGGGAAAGTACGCATATCCGCCGTAGGGATGGTCCGAACGAACGTCCCGAGCCAACCCGCTGGCCCGGGCCGCCGGCCCCACCAGACCGATTTGCCGGGCCGTTTCCGGATACACGATCCCGGCCTTCTCGAAGCGGGCCAGAACCGACCCGGACCCGAAGAGGACGGCGGACGCCAGCCGCGCGCCTTCTTCGACCTCCTCGAGGACGGACCGGACCGCGGCCCGCCCTTCCGGGGTCACGTCGAATCGGACTCCGCCGACCGCGATCAGGCCGCGGCCGAAACGGCTGCCGCAGAGGGCCAGGGTCGTGTTGATGATCTTGGTCCGCAGGGCCCCGTATACGGACTGCCCGGTCAGATAGGCGACGTCGCCGGCCAGGGCCGCCAAGTCCCCGAGATGGATGCCGATGCGCTCCAATTCCTGGGCGATGACGCGAATCATCAGGGCCCGCCGGGCGGGGAGGATGCGGCCGAGGGCTTCCGTGGCCCCGGCGAAGGCGCCGGCATGGCCGATGACGCTGTCGCCCGCGATCGACTCGGCCAACCGCAGGAGAAAAGCCGGATGGTCGCGCCGCCGCAGGAAGAGATTCTCCACGCCTCGATGCTGGAAGCCGAGCTGAATTTCGAGGTGGTGGACATCCTCGCCCTGGCAGGAGAAGCGAAAATGGCCGGGCTCGATGACCCCGGCGTGAATCGGGCCGACGCCGACTTCGTGCACCTCGTCGCCCTCCATTCGGAAGAAAGCGGTGGGCGCTTCGGCGGGATTGATTCCGGCGATGCCGCGGCGGACCGGCTTCAGCCAGGGATGGCCGACCGGCTCCAGGCCGAACTCTTCGTAGACCTCACGCTCGAACAAATGAAACGCCGGGACGTCGGGCGTGATCGCCGGATACCGGGCTTCGCTTCCCACGCAGGTCGAGGCCGCGAACAGCCGCGATCGATCGTCATCCGCCAGAACGGCGGTCAGGGTGACGCCGGCCGGCTCGCGATCGCCGAAGAAGAGGACGATCCGGCGGCCCGCCTCCGCATCTTCGACCATCGCGCGCCGGAACTCGGCCGGCGACAGCCGGGGGATCTCCGTCACGGGTACGGGCTGAAGATTCTTGAACGCCGCGCTTGTCGCCATATTCATCTCCGGTCAGTTCAAAAGACCGACCGCCTCCCTCATGAGCGCCAAAACTTTCGCCGGGATGGACAGGCCGATCGCTAAAAGCAGGATGAGCAGAAGGACTTGCGGCCCGTAGGACAGAAGGCCGGATCGCTCCGCCGCGGCCGGCGCCGGCGGTTCGCCGAAGGCCATGCGGAAGACGGCGCCGCCCATGCCGAAGACGATCACCACGATCAGGGCCAGGAACGGGCCGGTCAGCCAGCCGGAACCGGCGGCGAAGAAGGCGCCGATCAAAAGAATCTTGCTCAAAAACGCGGGAAACGGGGGGAAGCCGGCGACGGCCAGGAACGAGACGATCCAGACCCAGCCGATCCGGGGCTCCCTCCGCAACAAGCCCCGGACATCGTCGATCCGCTTGCTGCCATACAGGCGCAGGATCTCCCCCGAGGTCAGGAACAGCGAAGCCTTGGCCAGGGAATGGGCCGCGCTGTGGAGGAGCGCGGCGAAAAACCCAGCCGGACCGAAGGCCAAGCCCAGGAAGAGGATGCCCATGTTTTCGATCGAGGAATAGGCCAGCATCCGTTTGTAATTGACGGTCTGGAGCAGGAACGCGGCCGCCACCACGAGGGAGAGAAAGCCGGTCAGAATGAGAAGGAAATCGGAGAAGCCCCCCAATCCGGCCCGGATCATGATCGCCTGGAACCGGACAAGCCCCAGGAACGAAGAGTTCAACAAGGCGCCCGAAAGCAGGGCCGAGACCGGCGCGGGCGCCTCGGAGTGGGCGTCCGGCAGCCAGGCGTGAATCGGGGCCACGCCGATCTTGGTCCCGAAGCCGACCAGGATGAAGGCGAAGGCCATCTTCAGCCAGAAGGGATTGATCTCGCCCGCCCGGCGGGCCAGCTCGGTGAAGAACAGGGAGTTGATGCCCCGGCTCCCCACCGTGAGGATGATGATCCCGACGAACGCCAGGGCGATCCCCACGGAGCAGATGAAGACATATTTCCAGGCGGCCTCCAACGAGGACTTCTTCTTTTCGAAGTAGATCAGCAGGGCGCTGGTCAGTGTCGTCGCCTCGAGGAGAACCCAGAAGAGCGCCAGATGGCGGGCCAGCATGACGCCCGCCATGGCCGCCGCAAAAAACAGGAGCTGGGCCGTGTAGGCGGCCTCGCGCCGGGGGGACAAGCCCTGTTCCTTGAAATAGGCCAGGCTGGCCACGGCGGCCGCCGCGAAGACTAGGGCCATGATCGTCAGGAAGACCAGTCCGATTGCGTCCACCGACAGGTAGGCGGCCAGGCCTCCCCCGCTATCGCCGCGGCCGGCGCCGGCCCACCAGGCGGCGACCGCCGCCAGGAAGACCGCCGCTGTCCCCAGCAGAGCCGCCCGGCTGATCCGGCGGTCGCGGGCGATCCAGGCCAGCGCGCCGAGGCCGAGCGGAAGGGCGATCAGTAGCGGGGCCATGTCAATCCTTCAGCTTGGACAGGACGTCGATCGTCCCGCCGTCGTACAGAGACTGAATCGTATTAAAGAAGAGGACCAGCAGAAAGACGCCGACGAAGAGGTCCAGCAGAACCCCCAGGTTGATCAGCATGGGCATCTCGTGGGCCACCGAGAGGGACAGGAGAAAAATGCCGTTCTCCAAAGTGATGAAGGAGAGAATATGGAGGATGATCCGGCGCCGCTCGACGATCAGGAACAGGCTGGCGATCATCATCGAGATGGACATCCCGAAGTAGAGCGGCTGCTCGATGGGGCCGGTCTTGGCGGCCCAGGATGCGGCCAGGAACCCGAACAGGAAGACCGACCCGCCCAGCAGAAGCCGGAAGAACTGGGGCCGGCGCGGATCGACTTCGCGGCCGATCTCGTTTCTCCGGATGACCCGGAGCAGGAACAGAGGGATGACGATGGTCTTGACGACCAGCGTCTCCAGGACCAGAAAAGCGATGCTCAGCCAGTTGATGGTCCGCAGGTCGATGACGACCAGTAAAAAAAGCAGAAGCCCCTGCAGGGCCAAAACCCGGATGAAGGACTCGATCCGGCTGGCCGCGAAGAGCGACAGGATGGTCGCCCCGAACAGGATGATGAATAGATCCCACATCAGAAGCCTCTCCGCAGGGAAAACAGGAGGACGGCGAACACCGTCAGGGCCAGGGCCGTCAGGAGGAACACGAACTGCGGCACATGGGTCATCCGGATTCGGGCGGTGAGGGACTCGACCAGCCCGACGGCCGCTGCCGTCAGGCCGAGCGCGGCCCCCAAGAGCAGGGCTCCGGCCGCAGGGCCGATCGTCGAGGGGATCAACAGGTCGGCGATCAGCACGGCGAACAGGACCATCTTGGCCCCGGCCGCGTACAGAAGGAAAGCCAGGTCGGGCCCGGAATAGTCCAGGATCATGACTTCGTGAATCATGGTCAGCTCCAGATGGGTCGTCGGATCATCGACCGGTCCGCGGGATCCTTCCACGAGGAGCATGATGAAGAACGACAAGGCGGCCAGGGCCTTGACCAGGACGGCGCTGCCGATGCCGTAGTGGGGTCGGGCAAAGATGGCTTCGAACGAAGTCCGGCCGGTGACCAGGGCCAGGGAACCCAAGAGGATAAAGAAAGCCGGCTCGACTAGGGTGGAGAAGGCGGCCTCGCGGCTGGCGCCCATCCCCTCGAAGCTGCTGCCCGTGTCCAAGGCCGCGATCACGGCCATGAACTTGGCCAGGCCGAAGGCATAAGTAAAGAGGACGAAGTCGCCGGGGATATGGAGAAGCGAGGGCTGGCCGGGCAGAGGCACGAGCAGGGCGGCGAAGGCGACGGCTGCGACCTGGACGGGCGGGTTCAACCGGAAGACGAAGGACGTCGTCCGGCTGATCACCTCGCCCTTACGGACGAGCTTGCGGAGATCGAAGACCTCTTGTAATAAAGGCGCCCCCCGACGGCCGGCCCACCAGGCTTTGACCCGGCCCGCGACGCCGGTGAAGAGGACCGAGGCCGCGAGCAGGACGAGGTAACCGGGGAGGTGGCTCATTCAACGGACTCCGATGATCCAAATGATCAGGACGATGAGGAAGATCAGCCCGTAGAGAATATAATTCTGCGTCTGTCCCGTCTGGATCCAGGTGAAGAGCTTCAAGAATCGACGGATAACTCCGACGAGCGGCCGGATCAGACGGATCTCGACCAAGTCCAACGGGTGGCTGCGGTACTCCGCCCCCGCGGGAAACAACCCTTCCGGCGGGGCAATGTGCTGGTGCGTAGGGACGAGCGGCGCGATCAGCCGCAGGAACGGCGCGGCAAATGATCCGGCGGTGTACTGGAAACGGGGACTTTCCGCTTGATAGCCGCAGTCCCAGGTTTTAAAAACGGCAACCGGCTTCGTCCCGATCAAGAGTCGGCGAAGGGCGATAAAAAAGACGATCAAACCGCCGAAGACGGCCAAGGCCGGGGCGATGCGGCGGAACAAGTCGACAAGCCGGAGCCATTCCCCGTCCGCGCCCCCGGCGGCGATCGGCCGGACGACGGGGCCGAGGAGGGGGATCACCAGCGGGGCCAGCATCCCGACGAAGACGATGAGGACCGCCAGGACGGCCATCGGCGTTACGAGCCAGCCGGAACCCTCTCCGGGCGTTTCGGCCCGGGCGCTCCGGGGCGAGCCGAGGAAGACGATGCCGAACACCTTGCTGAAGCAAAGGACGGCCATGACACCGATAAAGGCCAAGCCGGCCAACCCGGCCAGGGCGGCGAAGCGCGGGAAGGGGCCGGAGGCCAAGCCCCGGATCAGTCCGGAATAAAGGGCGAACTCGCTGATAAACCCGCTGAAGAGCGGGAGCCCACAAATGGCCAGCGACCCGACCAGGAAAAGAGCCGAGGTGACCGGCACGACACGGACAAGCCCGCCCAGCCGGTCGATGTCCCGGGTATGGGTCTTTAAATAGACGACGCCGGCTCCGTAGAAAAGCAGGCTCTTGAACGTGAAGTGGTTGAAAGTGTGGAGAACCGCCCCGAAAAACCCCAGCACGGCGATCCCCTCCTGCCCGGCGGCCAGCCCGATCATGCCCATCCCGATGCCCAGGCCGATGAGGCCGATGTTCTCGATACTGTGGTAAGCCAGCAGCCGTTTCAGGTCGTGCTGGGCGATAGCGTTCATCACCCCGTAGATTCCCGATACGATGCCGACGGCCAGGACGATATAGCCCAGGACGAGGCTCCGGCCGCCGCCCAGGAGAAGGATGCGCAGGATGCCGTAGATGCCGGTCTTGATCATCACCCCGGACATCAGCGCCGAGACGCCCGTCGGCGCGGCCGGGTGAGCCAGCGGCAGCCAGGTATGGAACGGAACGAAGCCGGCTTTGGTCCCGAATCCGACGAAGAACAGCAGGAACAGAAGGCTCGGAAGCAAGCCCTCTCCGCCCAGGGCCGGGCCGAACGAAGCGAAGTCCAGACTGCCGGAGAGGCTGGAGGTCCAGACGAAGGCGGCGATCAGAAAGGCCGCCCCGACCTGCATGGCCACGAGATAATAAACGCCGGCCCGCCGGACTTCGTCCTTGGCGTGTTCGTGCGCGACCAGGAAGAAGGAGGCCAGCGACATGACTTCCCAGGCGATCAGAAACAGTAGGGCGTTCTGGACCGTCACGACCACCAGCATCGCAGCGATCAGGAGTCCCATGAACAGATAGTAGCGCGAGAGCGAAGACCGGTCCCCGGACTCGGCTTTCATATACCCTTTCGAATAGACCGCCGCCAGGAAACCGCCCAGGCTGACGATCAGCACGAAAAAGGCGGCCAACGGATCGAGCCGCAGGACGGCCCGCCCGATGGGGAACGAGAATTCGACCGCCGCGCTCGGAGAGCCCCCCCCCAGTAAAACCTTGATCGCCGCGGGCAGGAGCAGGGCTTGGGCCGCGGCCGCTCCGCCCGCGAAAATCAGGCCTTTGCGGGAAGGACCGACGAAGAGAGTGGCGATCCCCGCCAGGAGAAAAAGTCCGGTCCCGGCCAAAAACAGGGTCATCGCGGGCCGGCCTCCAGCTTCGTCCATTCGCGCTCGCGGTCCTGGATGAATCCGAAGATCTCCTCGGCCGGACGGCGGGATTCGAGGAGCGCCAGGAAGGCGGGAATCTGGCAGAGGTAGGAGATCTTGGACAGGACCTCGAGATGCCGCCGCGGGCTGTCGGTCAGCAGGAGGAACAGCGTATGGACAGGGCGGCCGTCCAATGCTCCGAAATCCGCCGGCTCCCGGAGGAAGCAGACCGCCACCCGGGCATCGCCGCCGTCGGCGAGGAGGGGGTTGCGGGGATGAGGGATGGCGATGCCCCGGCCGATGGCCGTCGTCATCAGCTCCTCCCGATCGATCAGGGCGGCCAGGGTATCCCGCCGGGATAGGCCCTCGGGCATCCGAATAGCCTCGATGGCCGCCGGCAGGATCTCCATGACCGTCCGGCCGGGCAGATCGTAATGGATGCCGCCCTGGCGCAGGAGGTCGGCCAGCCGGGTCGGACGGCCGGCGATGCTCAACCCCAGGAGGTTGGCGGCCAGCTCCGGCTTCCGGTCGAGGATCCATTCGTTGATCTCCGTCCGGTTGAAGCGGACTTGATGGTGAATGATATAGTGGGGGATCTTGTTTTCCTTGACCCACTGCCGGATCGTCTTTTCCGGAATTTGCAGGAGATCGACGATGTCTTTGATCTTCAAATCCAAGCTTGTTGCCCCATACCGATTGGGAGATGGCCGTCCGAAGAACGGAAGGGAAGATCCGATTTAATCACAACCCGGACGATGTTTCAAATCAGTCCTTGAAGTACCCCGCGTCGAAAAAGACAAGGACGGCAGCCACCTTGCGCATGGCCTCGTGGTCGTTGCAGCACTCGGAGACCGAGCCCCAAAGCGAGCCGTCCTTGCGGATCGTCCCGTCGCTCGCGATGCGGCCGATGATCGACCCGCCCCGGCGAAAAGTGCCGTCCGGCTCGATCGCCCCGACCAGGCTGCCGCCGCGGCGGATGGCGCCGTCGGGTTCGATCTTACCCACGAGCGAGCCGTCCTTGCGGACCGCCCCGTCGTCCTCGAAATATCCGGCCAGGCGGCCGTCGATGCGGATGGCTCCGCCCGCCTCGATGCGGGCCCAAAGCGAGCCGCCCCTTCGGACGTCCATGTCGGCGGCAACGTGGCCCGCCCCCAAGATCGCACCGCACAACAGAAACAAAACCGTCCCCAGCTTCATCATTTCCATCCTCCCGGTCGGTCCATTCCGCGCCAGAGCATCGGCTCTTTCAAGGGGCGATCGCGACGGCGGGCAGGCCGGCCGCCTTGAGCAACGCATTGAGGGCGTTCAAATCCGCCGTAGAGAAAGCGCGCCAGGCGCCGCGCACGACTCCCAAAGCCCGCAGCCGATCCGCGACGGCCGCCGCGACTTGAGTCGTGGGCGTGCTTTCGGAGGCCTGCAGCAGGCCCATCACGGACGGCAGGCCGGCGCTGACGCCGGACAGCGTGTCCGCTGCGCCCGCGGCCGGAGCCGGAGCCCCGCCCCCGCGCTGGCCCGTCCCGCCGGCCGAGCCTTCCAACGCCGCTGCTTTCTTGTCGAACGCGGCCAGCGCCTCGCCCAATGCCGGAGGCACGGTGCCGCCGCGAATCTTCGCGACCTGGGCCCGGATCGACCGCAGCTGCCGCAGGGCCTCCTGCGTTTCCAGGACTCCGTCATAAAGCGTCCGTGACGTCTCGAAAACCCAGGCCAGGTCGGCGGCCGGAGTTTTCACCCGCGGGTCCATGATCAAAGCCAGGGGTTGGGTATAGGCCTTGCCGTCGATGGTCAGCCGGACGGTATATGCCCCGGGCGCTGCCCAGATCGCATTGGATCCCGCGACCGTGTTGAAGGCGACGGCGGCGATGGGCAGGCCGCCGCGTCCGCCGCCGCCCGCGAGCGGCTGGTGGCGCATATCCCAAGTGAACCGGTGCAGGCCCGCGGTCGTTTCGAGCTTTTGCGGCGGCCGGTACCAGTAATAGGGAACGGGGGTCGTGGCCGGATCGATCTTCTCGATCGTATCCGTGCTCGCGTAGCGGCGGACGAGGGTCCCTTTAGCGTCGAGGATTTCGAGGGTCAGGGGCCCCGCCAGGTCCGTCTTCATGGCGTAGTGGATGACCGCCCCGTCGGGCGGGTTTTCGCCGGCCGGCTCGTCGGGCGGCAACGGCGTGTCGGTATTCATATTCCAGCGCACCCGAACGGCGGTCTGGGGCTTGAAGAGGGCAACCGGCGCAGCCAGGGCGGCGGCGGTCATCTGCCGCAGGGGAGTGATGTCGTCGAGGATCCAAAAGCCCCGGCCGTGAGTGGCTACGACGAGGTCGTCGTCCTTGACGATCAGGTCGCGCATCGATGTAGCCGGCATGTTCAACCGCAGGGACTGCCAGTGATCCCCGTCGTCGAAGGAGACATAGATCTCGCGCTCGGTGCCGGCGAACAGCAGGCCCCGCCGCCGGGGGTCCTCCCGGACGACATTGACCGGCGCCCCGTCGGGGATGCCGTTCACGATCGGAGACCAGGTTTTGCCGCCGTCATGGGTCCTGAATATGTGCGGCTTCATGTCGTCGAGCCGAAGCGTATTGACGGCGGCAAAGGCCGTCTGAAGATCGAAGCGCCCGGCCTCGATGATGGCGATCTTGGCCCAGGGCCCGATCGCGGGAGGCGTCACGTCGGCCCAGGTCTTGCCGCCGTCCGCCGTGACATGGATAAGCCCGTCGTCGGTGCCGATCCAGATACGCTTGACGTCGAGGGCCGAGGGGCCGATGGAGTAAATGACGCCTTTGCGCGCCGGCTGGGCGCTGGCCTCGGACTTGTACTTGCCCACGCCGGCTGGGACGGCCCATTCGGTCCGAGTCAGGTCCGGACTGATGTGAGTCCAGCTTTGGCCCCCGTCGGCCGTGCGCCATAGGGTATTCGTGGCGAAAAAGAGGACGTGGGGATCGGCTGGGGAAAACACGACCGGCTGGGTCCGGACGGTCCGGGTATCGGCGGCGCGCACGGGCTGGGGGCCGACGTTCTGCACCTGGCCTGTCCGCTTGTCGTAGCGGGTAACGCTACGTCCGCCGTAGACGATGTTGGAATCCAGCGGATCGGGCGCGACATAGCCGTATTCGTCCACACCCACCGGATGCCATTCGCGGAAGGTGATTTGGCCGTCATTGCCGCGACTGGCGATGCCGACCGAGCCGCTCTCCTGCTGCCCGCTGTAAACGTTATAGGGGAAGTCGTTATCGGCGGCGACGTGGTAAAGCTGGGCGGTCGGCTGGTTGTACCAGGAGCTCCAGCTCTGGCCGCCGTTGACGGTGACGACGGCGCCCTGGTCGGAGGCGATCAGGATGACGTCCGGATTGTTCGGGTTGATCCAGAGGTTCTGATAATCGTCGCCGCCAGGCGCGCCCTTAAAAGCGACCCAGGTCTTGCCGGCGTCGGTCGATTTCCAGGACACCGTGCCGGCGACGATCACGACGTCGGGATCGCGGGGGTGGACGGCCATCCGCGGCAGGTCGCCGCCGCCGATCCGGGCCGCCGGCCGGTTGTCGGTGGAGGGGCGGACCCATGTCTCCCCGCCATCCTCGGACCGCCACAAGCCCGTGCCGCGGGCGGTGGCGACCGAAGCGTAAAGGCGCTTGGGAGAACTGGGCGCGATCGCCAGGTTCACCTGGACCGCAGCCTCTTCACTGGAAATGGCGAGCTTCCGCCAGGTCGTACCGCCGTCGATCGATTTATAAAGCCCGCCGCCGGCCCCGCTCCAGGCCGCGTTCTCCCACGGCCCCTGCCGGGATTCCCAGAGACCGGCGTAGACGATCGACGGGTCGGAAGGATCGAAGGCCAGCTCGGATCCGCCCGTGTTCTCGTCGCCGCCCAGGACCTTGACGAAGGTCCGGCCGCCGTCGGTGGAGCGGTAGATGCCCCGCTCCTCGTTGGGGCCGTAGGGATGGCCCAACGCGGCGACGAACAGCCGGTCGGGGTCGCGCGGATCAATGATGAGCTGGGGAATCTGCTGGGCGTCGCGCAGTCCGAGATGCGTCCAGGTCCGGCCCGCGTCGGAGGAGCGATAGACGCCGTCGCCGACCGAGAGGTCGGGCCGTTGCAGGCCCTCGCCGGTACCCACGTAGACGACGTCGGGATTGGAGGGCGCCACCGCGACGACGCCGATCGAGCCGGTCGGCTGGCCGTCGAAGATCGGCTTCCAGGTCCGGCCGTAGTCGGTCGTCTTCCAGACGCCGCCGTTGCAGACGCCGATATAAAGGACATTGGGCTGCGACGGGACGCCGGCCACGGCTCGGGTCCGGCCGCCGCGGAACGGCCCGATCGAGCGCCAGTGCAGGCCGGAAAAATATTTGCCGTCGACCGGCTGGGCGGCCGCGGGAATCGCGGTTGCGAGCGTCAGCGCGGCGATCAAGGCGAGGGAGAGGACGGCGGGGCGACGGGGCATGGGGAATCTCCTATTGTATGAGGCCACTCTATGCGAGGGCGAGAGGGGTGTCAAATCCCGCGGCGGGCGCTCAGCTGAAGAACCGCTTCAGCGCGCCGAGAGCGTGGACGGTGACCCATTTGCTGGGCTTTTCCTTCTCCTCGATGTTCGCCGGATAACGGCCGTTGAAGGTATTCTCCAAAGTCCAAGTGCCGCGAGCGTCCTGTTTGGAGATGAGGAGGTCGATCGCCTCCCGCATCCGGTCGTCTTGATAGCCGAGGCGAGTCAGGAGCCCGAGAATCTCGAGGATGTCGGTCTGATACATCCAGGGAAAGCCGAGGCGCAGCCAACCCGGTTTGGAGACGGCGCTCAGGTTGTGGCTCTTTTTGTGGATGTGGTGGATCAAGAAATACTCCGCGCCCCGATCGATGCATTTGCGGATTTCGGGCGTCCGTTTGGCGGCGGGCAGAGCGGCCAGAGCTTTAAGCGATTTGACCGCCCCCATATGGCAAGTGTGTCTCCCCCAGCACGTCTGCCAACGGTCGTAGGGCCACCCCGTAGGGGCGACGGCGAGGCGATCGTCGAAGCGCTGATAACGGACGATCCACTCGATGCCGCGCTTGACGCGGGGATCATCGGCCAAGCCCAGGCGGATGAGACTCCAAACCATGTTCCCGGTCAGGCAGGGAATCACTTCGCTGACGCGTCCCCCTCCCGATCGGCCCGAAGAGTGATAGGCGAAGCCCCCGCTCGCGGGGTCCTGCGAGTTTTTCAAGACGAACTCGCAGGCCTGGCGGATCCGTTGGTCGCGACCGTCGGCTTCCAGCTCGGCCAGGAGGATGAGCCGCCAGGAAGTGCCCTTGTACTTGGCCGCATAGAAATCGTCCGGCTTCTCCCAGGACCCGTCGGCGTTCTGCCCGGCCAGGATCTTGGGGACCGGGCCCAGGCGCATGATGTCGCGCCCGGCCTCCTTGATCTCCGGGTCGGACGCCGGGCGGTCCAGAAGCCGGGTCAGGGCCAGGCGGCGGACGCCGGGGTTTTCTTTTTCGAGCAGCCACGGCGTGGGGTCGGCTTTGAGGACGGATTTCCAGGAATTCATGAGCTCAACTCCCGGGCGATTCCAGCCGGTCCGTGCGCGGAGAAACGCCTCCGATGAAAAAGAACATAGGCTTATTATAGAATAAAGAGAAGGGAGACACCGAATGTCAGCTCAAGACTCAAAAACAAGGGATTCGCGGACCGCGCCGGATTGGGCGGTGAAGTATCGCGCCAACTATCACACCTACTCCAAGGGGTGGTTCATCGCCCTCATCCTGCTCATCCCGGCCGGCCTCGTCATCGGCGCCTTGATCAGCGGAAAGTACACCTGGCAGGAAGGACTCGCCAGCGGCGGCTTTTTCGCCTTCCTCATGCTCGTCCTGATGCTAAATATGTTCAGGAAGATGGATAAGAACTGGCGGGGACGCCTGGTCGCAAAGTCCACGGCGGACGTCTACGGCCGGAGCGGCCGTAGACGGAAGCGCGTCGTCGGAACCGCCTATCGATTGGAGATTCGCACTGAAGCCGGCCGCAAAGAACGCATCGAAGTGAGCCCCGGGGCTTTCAAGCTCTTTCAGGTCGGAGATGAAGTGGCCAAGTACCGGGGCCTGCCGTTTCCCGACCGGACGCTTCATCCGGGCGAGACGAAGCGGATGTGCCTGGCCTGCGGTCGTCCCTACGACATCGCTTTGCCGGCATGCCCCGGCTGCCGGTTCGAATCGCCATTCCAGCAGGAGTCCTAGCCGGCGCCGAGGCACCCTCCTAAACAATAAATTTATGAGCCCCAAGCCCAAGCTCTTAGCCTTGCTCCTCGCCATCCTCGTCCTGCCGGGCGTGAACGGCCAATGCCGGAAGCATGATGCGGCCGGGTTCGTCCCCCCGGAAAGTGCGCATCCTGCGTGGATCGGCCCGGCCCTGGATTCATCGAGCACGGACAAGCGCTCCGCCCCGATCCTGCGCCGGAGCTTCCGGCTCGACGCGAAACCCCGCTCTGGAACGGTTCGCATCGTCGGCCTCGGGCACTACAGCCTAAGCCTGAACGGCCGGCGGGTCGGCGATGGCGTCATCAACCAGGTCTGGTCCCAATACGACAAGACGCTTTACGTGCAGGAGTTCGACATTTCAGGGCTGCTTCAGCCGGGCGAAAACGTCTTCGGCGTGATACTGGGGAATTCGTTCTGGCATGTCGTTCCGACCGAGGATCCGGGCCGGTATCGGGGGTATGCGACCGACTTCGCCAAGGGAGCGGCCTATCGCTTATGGCTCGAAGCCCGCATCCAAGTCCGATCCGGGGACGATATCGTCATCGCCAGCGGCCCGGAGTGGAAGTGGCGAGAAGGGCCGTTGACGTTTTCCGACGTCTATGGCGGCGAAGATTTCGACGCCCGGCTCGATCCCGACGGCTGGGACAAACCGGGGTCCGCCGACGACGGTTGGGCCGATGTCGTTATCTTGCCCGCTCCGGCTGCCGAGCTCGTGTCGCTCATCGGTCCGCCGATGAAGGAATTCGAGGTTTTTCAAGCAACCGGGACGAAGAATATGGGAGCCGCGGGCTTCACCTACGTGTTCCCGCAGAATTGCTCCGCGCTTCTGCGCTTCACCGTTTCGGGGAAGGCCGGTCAACACGTTCGATTCAAGCCGGCCGAAGACGTCGACACCAAGGGCAAGGTCCGCTTCCCCTATACTTGGGATACAGGTCAGGAAGTCTGGCAGGATTATATTTTGCGCGGCGGCGGAGAGGAATCGCATCAAACCCTGTTCTCCTATATCGGCTGCCGCTATGTCGGTGTCACCGGCGCCGTCCCCGCCGGCGAGCCCAATCCCGGCGATCTGCCCGTGATTCGAAAGATCGAGCTGGTCCATGTCCGGGCGGCCAATCCGGCCGTCGGTTCGTTCGAGTGTTCGAGCGGCCTCCAGAATGCGATCCAGCGCCTGTCCGACTGGGCCGTCCGCTCGAACATGAGCCACTACGCGACGGATTGCCCCCATCGCGAGAAATACGCCTGGCTGGAAGAGACCTGGCACATGGCCCGGTCCGTGAGCTACCTGTTCGACGTTCGCGATTGGTACAAACGGACCGCGCGGGCCATCCGCGACGTCCAGCTTCCCGACGGCCATATCATCACCAAGGCGCCCATGTACCTCACGGCGGCCAATCCCCACGGGAAATATCATGAGGCTGCCGAGTGGGGCATCGCCGGCGTCCTTGTTCCGTGGCATCTTTATGAATGGTACGGCGATCGGGGCGCGCTGGCGGCCTCCTATGACAGCATGAAGCGGTACCTCGATTATTTGGCCAGCCAGGCCAAGGACGGGATCATCACCAGCAACCTCGGCGACTGGCTCGATTACGGCCACGGAAAAGAGGATGGGCCCTCGCATTGGACACCCCAGCCGGTTTCGGCGACGGCGGTCTGGGCGCTGGGAACCGAGACGCTGTCCCAAGCCGCCCGCGTTCTCGGAAAAGACGATGATGCCGTCCGCTACCAAGCTCTTTTCGAACAAATCCGGTCGGACTTCCAGCGGCATTTCTACGACCCAGGCACGAAAACCGTCAAGAACGGCGGATCCTGCCAAGCCGCGAATGCGGCCGCCCTCTGTATCGGACTCATCCCGGAAAAAGACAGGGCCGGCGCCCTGCAGGCCATCGTCGACGATCTGGAGCGGCGGGATTGGCAGCAGACGGTCGGTGAGGTCTTTCATGTCTTCTTCATGCGGGCGCTGGCCGAAGGCGGACGCGGCGATGTTCTCCAGAAAGTCTACGGCCGCGAGACGGTCGGGAGCTTCGGCTATATGGTCAAGACCGGGCTCACAACGCTGCCCGAGACCTGGGATGCCAGGCGGGGCACCATCTACGGCCTCAACCACTTCGCTCTCGGCCATCTCATCGAATGGCATTTCGCCTATGTCGCCGGTATCCGCCAACAACCGGGCGGGATCGGGTGGCGGAAGATCCTGATCGCGCCCCAGCCCGGAGACCTGAAAAGCGCGGCGGTGGATTTCGACAGCCCGGCCGGCCGGATTGCGGTCCGCTGGACCGCCGACGGCGGCGAATTCCGGATGACGGCCACCGTGCCCGAGAATATCGAAGCGATCGCGGTTCTGCCGGACGGCTCCCGCCGCGCCCTGGCGGCCGGGCCGAACACCCTGGTCGGCCCTCTCCGATCGCGCGAGAGGACGAAAGACCGAATCCAGGACAAGAGCTGATCATGAAAAGAGCGCTAGGCCTTATCGCGGCCCTATTCTTGTGCCTACCGAGCCGCGCCTCGGCTCAAGCCGGCGTCGACTTGCAATATCGGCTCAGCTACGTCGGCGGCGACACGGTCCATGTCTCGCTTCTCTACAAACCCTTCGTCCAAGATCGTACGACCTTCACCTACGGCGAGCCTCGTTTCGGGGGGCAGGCGGACATCCTCGATTGTCTGAAGAACGTTCAAGCCGCGTCCCCCGCGACAATTAAAATCGACGCCCGCTCTCGAACGATCACCCTCGATTACCCCGGGCTCGAGCCTGTATCCATCAATTACGACATCCGGGAATCCCATATGGCGGAACAGGCCATGCGCGGGGAGCTGTTCCGCCCCATGATCCGCAAGGATTATTTCTACGGCCACGGCGTCAACATATTCCTGAACCCGGCGCCGGGGCCGGCCGGCCGCAAAGCCCGCCAGTCCGTCCAATGGGAGAAAAAGCCTCCGTTTCCGCTGTTCTATCCCTTCGACCCGGAGAATCGCGGCGAAACACCCGCCGCCGGGAGCGTCGATTCCTTTCTTTTCAGCCCCATCACCGGCGCCCGCGACCTGACCGTGGACAAGATCGCGGTCGGCCGATCCAGCGTCTACCTCGTGCTCCGGCTGAGCCCGGGGGCTTATTTCAACCGCGAGCGGATCCGGGAGTACGTCAGACGGTACTACGCCGTCCTGCGGAGATATTGGCGAGATGACGACGACAAACCTTACTCTCTGATTCTCCAGCCGTTTCTGGGGGTCGACTACAATATCGGCGGGGTGGCCTTCGGCAACGGATTCCTTTCCAAGTACGCGGACCTATCGGACACGATCCTGACGCCCGACCGGTTCTTCAATCTGTCCCATGAAACCGGCCACCGCTGGCTCGGCGGCGGCGGCTTGAACATGGGCACGGACGACCAGTGGTTCAGCGAGGGCTTCAACGATTTCGTCACCCTCGGCGCGCTGTTGGCCGCCCGCTATGCGGCGCCGTCGGAGTTCGAATTCGGCCTGAACGACATCATGCAGGCCCATTACGCCAGCCCCGTCAAGAACACGCCCAACGCCGACGTGTTCAAGAACTATTGGAAGATGGGCGACGACAACAAGCTGCCCTACCGGCGGGGGGCGCTCTTCGCCTTCTACCTCGACAACCGGATCGGCCTGGCCACCGACGGCGGGATGGGCCTTCGCGATCTGTTACTGGCCCTGGCGGCATTTCGGAAGGGGCAAACCGAGGGCTATGAATTGACTCTGGCCGACTTCGTGCGAGCCGCGTCGATCTGGCTTCCGGCCGATGAGGTGCGCGCCGACCTCGCCAAGTACATCATCGCCGGAGACCCCATCCCGTTCAGCCAGGAGATGCTCCTGCCGATCTATCAGATCGCCTGGAAAGACGGAATTCCCAATTTGAAGGTTATCGATCCGAACAAGCTTTTCCTGCGGTTTTCCGTGTATTGAAGGGATTCGTCCTCGCCGCCGGCCTTGACAAGCGGGCCCGGCGGATATTTGATAGCAGTCCCCATCTTTTGCCGTGGAGAGACACATGCGCCAGACCACCCTCATCGCCGTCCTGACGATCGCCCTCATCGGGGCATCCACCGCCTGCCGCAAAACCGCCGGACCCGCGGACGTCGCCGCTGCCCGGCTGCGCTGCGAATCGCTGTCCGATCCCATGGGCATCGACGCCGCGCATCCGAGGCTCGGCTGGGTGCTGCAGCCGGCGGGGCCCGGACTCGTCGGCCGCGGCCACCGCCAAGCGGCCTACCGGATCCTGGTCGCCTCCACTCCGAGCCGCCTGGCGGCCGACGAAGGCGATCTCTGGGACACCGGCCGAGTGGAATCAAACCTCTCGATAGGGATCGAATATGCCGGCCAACCAATGACTTCAGGCTTGCGCGCGCATTGGAAAGTTAGGGTTTGGGATGAATCCGGACGGATCTCCGAGTGGAGCGAGCCCGCAGCCTGGTCGATGGGCCTGCTGGAGCCCGGAGATTGGAGCGGCCGCTGGATCGGCATGAATGTCGGGGAACCCACCCCCGCCGATGAAGCCCGCCGCCTGCCGGCCCGCTACCTGCGCCGCGAGATCTCGCTGGCGGGGGACGTCGAACAGGCCACCGCCTATATCTCGGGGCTGGGGTTGAGCGAGCTGTCTATCAACGGCCGCAAAGCCGGCGATCACGTCCTTTCGCCGGCTCTCTCGGAATACGACAAGCACGTCTTCTATATCGCGCACGACGTCACGGCCCTGCTCCAAAAAGGCGCCAACGCGGTCGGCGTCGTCCTGGGCAACGGCCGCTTCCACGCGCCGCGGGTCAAGGACCCCACGGGCATGCGCAACTACGGACTGCCGCGGCTGCTCCTGCGTCTCGACGTCCGCTTCAAGGACGGGACTTCGACCAGCCTGGTCAGCGACGGCCTCTGGAAGGCGACCGATCGGGGGCCGATCACGGCCGACAACGAGTACGACGGCGAGGAATACGACGCCCGGATGGAGCTCGACGGCTGGGACAAGCCCGGCTTCGACGATTCCAAATGGGCCGCGGCCGATCTCATGGACGCGCCCGGCGGCCGGATGACGGCGCCCATGATCGAGCCCATTCGAGTCGTGGAGACCCTGCGCCCCGCCGCGGTGACCAACCCCAAGCCGGGCGTATTCATCTACGACCTGGGCCAGAATATCGTCGGCTGGTGTCGATTGCACGTCCAGGGACCGGCTGGTACGCAGATCCGCCTGCGCCACGCCGAGACCCTCAAGGCCGACGGAACGCTCTATACCGATAACCTCCGAAGCGCGAAGGCAACGGACGTCTACACCCTGCACGGCGGCGGCGCGGAGATCTACGAGCCCCGCTTCACCTACCACGGCTTCCGCTTCGTCGAGATGACCGGCTTCCCCGGAACCCCCGAGGCGGACGCTCTCGAGGGTCGGGTCGTCCATGACGACATGGAGCGGGCGGGCGATTTCGAGACCTCCAACCCCCTGCTCAACAAAATCGCCGCCAACATCCTCTGGGGGACGCGCGGCAACTATCGCTCCATCCCCACGGACTGCCCCCAGCGGGACGAGCGGCAGGGCTGGCTGGGCGACCGCTCGTCGGTGTCGCGCGGCGAGGCCTACCTCTTCGATGTCGCAGCCTTCTACGCCAAGTGGGCCCGCGACATCGCCGACGCCCAGAAAGGCACCGGCAGCGTTCCCGACGTCGCCCCGGCCTTCTGGTTCTGCTACAACGACGGCATCGTCTGGCCCAGCACTTTCGTCATCGTCCCGCGCATGCTCCTCGACATGTACGGCGACGCCGGCACCATCAAGGCCCTCTACCCGGCCCTGAAAAAGTGGGCCGACTACATGGCCGGGTTCCTCAAGGACGGGATCATGCCGCGCAACACCTACGGCGACTGGTGCGTGCCGCCGGAAACACCGACGCTCATCCACTCCAAGGATCCAGCCCGCGTCACCCGCGGCGACCTGATCAGCACGGCCTATTATTTTTATGACCTGGGCCTGATGGCCCGGGCCGCGGAGATCGTCGGCGAAAAGGCCGACGCGGCCCGCTGGCGGCAAATGGCCGAAACCCTGCGCGAGGCCTTCAACCGGACGTTCTTCGACCCGGCCAAGGGCGTCTACGACAACGGCACCCAGACCTCCAGCGTTCTGGCCCTGGCCTTCGGGCTAGTCCCCGAGGACCGCCGAGCCGGCCTGTTCGCTCACTTGGTCGAGAAAATCGAGAAGGAAAGCGGCGGCCACGTCGGCACGGGCCTGGTCGGTGCGCAGTGGCTGATGCGCGTGCTTTCGGACAACGGCCGTCCCGACCTCGCCTACGCCATGCTGACGAAGAGCGACTATCCGGGCTGGGGCTATATGGTGTCCAAAGGCGCGACAACGATCTGGGAGCTGTGGAATGGGGACACGGCCGACCCGGCCATGAACTCCGGCAACCACGTCATGCAGATCGGCGACCTGGCCATCTGGATGCGGCAATACCTGGCCGGCATCCGTCCGGATCCGGAATCCCCCGGGTTCGGCAAGATCATCATCCGGCCGACACCCGTCGGCGACCTGACTTGGGTCCGAGGCAGTTACGAGTCCGTGCACGGGACGATCCGATCGAGCTGGAAGAAAGAGGGTGGGGAGCTGATCCTTGAGGTGACCATCCCCCCGAACACGACGGCCACGGGTTATGTCCCCGCGGCGAGCCCGGATACCGTAACGGAGGGAGGCCGGCCGCTGAACGGGGCCGAGGGCGTCAAGGTTCTGCGGACCGAAGCGGGCTGCGTCGTCCTGGCCGTCGAATCCGGCGCCTACCGGTTCGCGGCGAAGATTTAGTTCGGGCCCGTTTGCTTCGTGAGGCGGCGGACGAGAAATTCCTCGTAGCCGGTCCTGTCCTTCCACTCCGTCGCCACGGACATCGTCCGGCCGGCCGGATCGATGCGCATCAGACCGTCG
>JAPKZJ010000096.1 GCA_026393855.1 Candidatus Aminicenantes bacterium | reverse complement strand
TTTTCGAACGCCGCGCCGCCCAGCGCGATCTCGATGCGGGCTTCGGCGGGGACGTCGGCGAACGCCAGCGTCACCTTCTCCGTGTCGTGCGTTTTCCAGCGGCGGCCGTTGATCCGGACGTCCGTGACCACGCCGCTCCCGACCGTCGATAGATACAGCCGCTTGGCCCCGAATCGGATCGGGAACTTCTGCTCGAGCCGGGTGACGCCGGCCGGGACATGCGGCACGATCTCGAGCCGGTCGGACTTGTAGAGATACTCGAACAATCCGCGGATGAACCCGGCGGGAACGCCCCAGGCGTCGTAGACCGTGTTGATCGGCTCCTTCGGCTGGTAAACTTCGCTGCCGAAATTCGTCAGGTTGTTGTCCATCCGGAACCGGTCGGCGAAGCCGAGAATGCGCTTCATCGAGCGGCGGGCGTCCTCCGTCTTGCCCAGCCGGTAGTAGGCCATGATCATCCGGGTCTCGCAAGTGGACCAATGGCCGCCGTTTACCCAGCGGCCGAATTCCCAAAGGTCTTTGGGCTCGGTGTAGAGATCGTCCAAGGAGGGGTAGTTAGTGATGATCAGGTCGTAAGGGCGAAGGCCGGGGAGCGAGGCGATCTTGGCGTAGATCTTGGCGGCTTGGGCGTCGTCGGCAATGCGGAAGCAGACGGCGTCGTGATTGACGACCGCCTCGAAATAGCCGTGCTTAGCGGCTCCATAAACACCGTGCTTGGTGCCGTCGGGGTCGAGCGATTTGATGAAATAGCCTTCGTCGGTCGTCAGAAGCGGCAGGCCTTGCCGCGAGAGGGCGCGCCGCTCTTCGTACAGCTTGATTTTATCCGGCCGGCCCGCCATCTTCTCCAATTCGATCAGGCGGTCGAGCGCCGCGATCGTGGTGATCGAAAGCCCCGCCAGGTAGGCCTTGTCGTAGGTGCCGTCGGGCTTTTTCCATCCGGCGTAGCTCGGAGCCAGGAGGTTGCCGGCGGCGCCCGCCAAATAGAGGTTGTTCTTCGGGTCGCGCCGCGATTCGAGGAAGTCCGCCGAACGCTCGAGCTTGGGCAGGTAACGGGCCAGAGCCGCAGCATCGCGACCGATGAGCAGCGCTTCGGCCTGCAGGACGATTCCGGCGGCGGTGAACTCCATGCCCCAGTCGTGCAGGGCGACGCGACCGTCGCCTTGCTTATAGAAGATCCAGCCGGGCCTGGCACAGTCGCAAAGACATCCGTCCGGGGCGACCCACTTGTACGGCTCGCCGCCGACATGCGACCCGTCGCCCATCTGGTCGAACCAGAGATCCTGGGAGTTCTGCAGAAACGTGACGAACGGCTCCTGCCAGAAGGGAAGCGCGCCGTAGGTCGTCCCGTAGCTGTTCTGGATCCACCAGGCGTCCCAGGTCGGCCCTTCGACCAGCCCGTTCCAGGACGGATAATAGAGCATCGGCATGTTCTGGTATTGGGGGTCCGGCTCGAATAGGCGGCGCGCCGTGTCGAGGAGGCGAAGATACTCGACGTCGCCGCGTCCGGCGTAAAACCGGCCGTCGAATTCATCGGGCGCGCCGGCCGTACGGGTCGCCGGGAGCCAAAGGACGGCCGCAGCGAAAAGCGCGGCCGGGAGGACGAGACCGAGCCTGCGATGATTCTTCATAGCCGATTCTCCCGAGGCGTTGGATACATTATGCGGCTCGAAACCGAGCGGTCCCTGAAAGCGTATTTTCGCCCCGGCCGAATGTCAAGGAAACCCTCAAAAAAGAGGAGATTTCTCGGCCCGAATTGACGGACGAGTCCAAGGTCAATAAAATACCGGGGAGTCAAAAACCGCCATGTCCGACTCTGAAGACCGATTGGTCTCCTGGAAGGAGATTGCCGCTCATCTCGGCATCGATGAGCGGACCTGCCAACGGTGGGAAAAGAAATACGGCTTGCCGGTTCGCAGGATCGATCCGGCAACGAAATCCCGCGTTTTCGCCTTCAAAACCGAGCTCGACGCTTGGAGAGAGCGAATGTCGGGGCCGAACGGCTCCCTCCGGGAGCCGGATCAGGAGGCCCGGCCGGCCCCGGCCGCCCATCGATCCGGGCGGACGCGGCTCGTCTGGGGACTGGGTGCCCTGGTGATCCTGGGCGGAGCGCTTTCCCTCCTTCTGGCCCGGCCGTTCGCCGACCGCACCCCGGCCGATTTTCGGATCGACGGCTCCCGCCTGATCATCACCGACAAGGCCGGACACGAGCTTTGGACGCACGACACGAAAATGGAGAATCTCTGGGAAGAGAAGTTTTATCGCGAGCGATTCCAGAAGGACGCCCTCATCACCGATAACGTGTCGGCCTTGACCCTCGAACCCCTCCTCCTCATCAAGGATCTCGATGAGGACGGCCGCAGGGAGGTCCTGTTTGCCCCCGTGACGGCCGATGATTTGAAGACCGGCCAGTTGATCCTGTCCGACGATCGGGGCCGGGAACGATGGACCCACGGGCCCGCTCGCCCCGTCCGAGTCGGGACTCGAGATTTTAGCGGCGAATATGTCACGTCGTTCATCGAGGCGCGGGACTTGGACCATGACGGTCGGCCGGAAATCATCTGGTGCACGCATGCCCGCGGCGAATACCCGACCCGGACGCTTCTGCTGGATGCGGCCGATCAAGTCCTCGGCGAATACTGGAACGCGGGGCAGATCAACGAAATCGGTTTCGCCGATTTGAACGGCGACGGCCGCGAGGAGATCCTCCTGGCCGGCCAAAACGAGGAGTACCAGCGCCCTTGCCTCGTCGTCCTGGATGCCGGAGACATGAAGGGTTGTTCCCCTCAATCGCCCGCCTACCAATTCGCCGGAATGCCCCCGGGCCGGGAGAAGGCCTATATACTCTTCCCCCTAACCCCCGTCGACCGCTTGGCCGGGCCGGGCGTCACTTTCGATTTGCTCGATGTTCTCGATGGCCGGGTCCTGGGGCTGACGAGCTCGATCTCAGGGATCCAGTATTATTTCGATTTTTCCCTGGGCCTGATCAAAACGACGGCGTCCGATAATTACGAACGGATCTATCAGGCACGCTTCCGAGAGGGCTTGATCCGCGAGCCGTTCCAAAAAGACCGGATCGAGCGCGAATTGAGCGCAGGAGTCCGCTACCTCGATGGCCTATCGGGGCAATGGGTAAACCGGTTGGCGATGTCCCATTCCTGGTGAGGGAGAAGCCCGCCGTCCTGTTGAAGAGAATCGGCTCAACCCGACGATTCGAGGCTGAATCCGTTCTCACGGAAAATGCGAAGGCAGGCTTTGACGACCGGGGCATCGTATAAAATGCCCGACTTTTCTTCGATCTCCTCCAATGCTTTATCCAATCCGATCGCCGGTCGATAAGGCCGGTGGGAGGAAATGGCTTCTACGACGTCCGCCACGGCGAGGATCCGGGCTTCCAGGAGAATGGCGTTTCCTTTTAATCCCAGCGGGTACCCCGAGCCATCGATTTTTTCATGGTGTTGGAACACGATTTGAGCGATGGGCCAGGGAAATTCGATGTCTTTCAGGATGTCATAGCCGACTTGGGCGTGGGTTTTGACCAAGGCGAATTCCGGTCCCGTCAATCGCCCCGGCTTGCTCAGGATTTCCGCGGGAACATAGATTTTTCCGATGTCGTGAATGATGCCGGCCATGTGCAAGCCTTCGATTTGAGCCTCGGGCAGGCCCATCTCCCCCGCGATGGCGCAGGCGATGCGGGTCGCGCGCTTCTGATGCCCCGCCGTATAGGGATCTCGCCGCTCGACGATGGCGGCGATGGCGTTGATCATGCCGTCCGCCGCTTGGCGCAGGTTCCCCAAGCTCCGGTTCAGCTCTTCTTCGGTGCGCTTGCGCACGATGAGCCCGGCCAAAGCGTTGGCGTATTGTCGGAGAAAGTCATCCTCGGCTCGGTCGTAAGCATGACCGTCTTTGAGGTAGGTATTGATGACCCCCAGGGGGACTCCGGCGAAGATCATGGGAATGCAATAATGCCCGTGCGGGCTTATGCCGGTGTAGCGGATGTCGTGTTCGTCCGTCAAATGATTGGCGAAGATCAGCTGTTGCGCCTTGGCCGCCCGCCCACACAAGCATCGGCCGAAGGGGACTCTGGCGCATTCGGTGCGAACGAATTCGCCGAGCCCGGAAGCCGCGGCCATCACCAGCTCCGCGGAGTCGTTCTCCGCCAGGAAGATGCAGCCTTTCGATTCCAAGGCCAGCCATTCGATCGAAAGGAGAAGATCCAGCGCGCGTTCCAGCAATTTTTGGAGCGGCAAGCTTTCCAAAGCCAATTGCGACAGCGAAAAAAGAATCGTCTGGATGTCGTAATTTCGTTGAATGGTCAGCTCGTTCCGTTTCTTGTCGCCGATATCCCGAGCCGTATGAAAAAAGACGGCCTGGCCGTCGGCCGTGCGAAAGGAAGTGGGATGCACCGATGTCTCCAGCCAGCTTTTGGAGAGTGGATCGTAAAACTCCCGGAAGACGCTGGCGCCCGTCTTTTCGGCTTCTTCAAAAGGGCAGCCCGGGAAAGGCCCCTCCAGGCCATGGATGATTCGAGGGCAAAAATGGCCGATGACCTCGTCCGCCGGACGCCCGACGGCGGCATGGGCGGCTTGGTTCGCCAGCAGGATCCGGTGTTGCGCGTCGAGAAGGATGACGTAGGAAGGAAGGGCGTCCAGCAGGACCTGAAGGGAGGCCTTCACCCGATCATCCAAAAGGATCAGCTCGGAACCGGGTAGCGGCAAAATTCCCTCGCGGGCCCATCCAGATGGAAGCGCTGCGGCCCGGCCGTTAAGATACGTCAGTTTAGGTATATACGCTTCTTTATGTCAAGGCTTGGTTCGCGGCGGCTCGGCGAGCGGCATGCAGACGTCGAAACGGCTCCCGCCGCCGATCGTGCTGTCGACGGCGACCGACCCGCCCAGGGCCATGACGATCCCGTTCACGATCGAGAGCCCCAGCCCCGAACCCTGCCCGTCGGCCTTGGTCGTGAAAAACGGCTCGAAGATCCGCTCTTGGATCTCAAGCGGAATGCCGGGGCCGGAGTCCTCGATCGAAAGCCGAGCGAACCAGGCTTCGCCGTCTTCGCCGGAAATCTTTGTCGCGGCCAGGCTCACGATCAGCCGTCCGCCCGACTCCTGCATGGCCTGGATCGCGTTGACGCAGAGGTTCATCACGATTTGGCGGATCTGCGACGGATCGCCGCGGACGGGCAGGCGGTCTGGTCCCGCTTCGAAAGTCGCCTCCACGCCGGCCGGGAGCGCAGCCCGGACGATTTTCATCGTCTCGGCGGCGATTTCCCGCAGGTCGACGGTCGCTTCGGCGCCTTGGCCGGGCCGGCTGAAGGTCAGAATCTGGCGCACGAGATCCATGCCCCGGCGGATCGAGAGCGTCATCTCCTCAAGCCGCTCCGGGTCCACGGCGCACCCGGTCGCGTTCTCGCGCTCGATGATGTAAGCCAAGGCGCGCATATGAGCCAGCAGGTTGTTGAAATCATGGGCGATGCCGCCGGCCAGGCGCCCGATGGCTTCCAGCCGCTGCGAGTCCCGGACATGTTCCTCCAGCCGCCGCCTGGCCTCAATCTGGCTCTCCAGCGCTTCGACCAGCTCGTTGATGCCGCGTAAGACGGGACGAAAATCGGCGGCCATGGCCGCGACTTTCGCGCGTGAGCGAAGGCGTCCGTCCAGGACGTCGCGGATCAAGCGGCGGATCTCTCCGATGACACGGCGGACGCCCAGGGCGACAAATCGCGAGATGAGCAGGGCCAGGGCGGCGAGAAGCACCACTGAGAGGCCGAGGATCGGCAATATTCTTGGATTGAGGGCCAGCGCGATCTGGCGGTCGATCTCCGATTCATCGATCTCAGCCAGGAGCGTCCACTCCAGGCCGGGCAGGCCCAGCGGCGCGAAGGCGGACAGCGCCGTCCGGCCGGCGCGCCCGGGCCCGATGCGGTCGCCGGACGCGTTCCCGCGGGCCATCTCGGCCCAGATTTCCCGCTGCCCCAAAGCGGCAGCCGATTCATCGGCCGGGATCGGTGCCCGGATTCTTCCGTCCGATCCGACGATGAACGTGACGCCCGTCCGGCCTAGTCCGGAACGATCTTGCATGATGGCTTCGACCGCCTGGGGGGCGATGCGGACGGCCACGACGCCGATGATCCTGGTTCCCGCCCGAATCGGCGCCGCCAGATATTGGGCCGGCTGCGGGACTGCGCCCGCGGGATCAAGGCCGGGCTTTTGATCGAGGTCGGAAATGCCGGGCTGACCCGAGCGGGCCGCGTTCCAAACGGCGGCCAGCCCCGGGGGAAGTGTTCGGCCGGGGCTGCTCTCGCCCGAGCGGTTTGAAAAGACGATGCGTCCGTTCTCCGGATCGAGGAGCAGAAGGTCGTCGTACTCGTATTCGCGGACGAGCGAGCCCAGGAACGGCGCGTATCGGTTGCGAACGCTCCGGCCGGCGGGGCCTCTCCAAGCCGCGGCGAGGTCGGCATAGGCCTGGCCGAGATAGGGGTTGGCGGCGAAGACGCGGATGTCGGCCCGCCGCTCGAAATAGAACTTGCCGAGAAGCGTGATCTTGATGTCGCGCACGGATCGGAGCTGGCGGAAGGCCTGGGCCTTCAGCTCGCCCCGGACCGCGCCGTATCCCACCAGCGAGACGACGAGCAGGGGGATCATTCCCCCGATCAGGATCCCGAGCAGGAGAAGACTCCGCAGCGGGATATCGCGGGCCAGGCTCGGCCGGGCATCGGGGGAGAGGGAGGCGCGGCTCATCGTCGGGCCGTCAGGGCAAGAGCTTGTAGCCCAGCCCCCGCACGGTTTCGATCTGCGGCCCGCGCCCGTCCAGCTTTCGGCGCAGTCCGCAGATTTGGAAGTCGATCGAGCGCTCGGTCACGGCGTAGTCCTCGCCCCGGATGACGTCGATGATCCGGGCCCGGGAAAAGACCCGATGCGGGGCTCCGGCCAGGAGGCAAAGAAGGTCGAACTCCGTTCGGGTCAGCGGAAGGGGCGTGCCGTCAAAAAAAACCTCGCGGGCCGGGATGTCGATCCGCAGGAGGCCGAGCAGGATTGGCTCCTCCGGGCGTCCGCCTCCACGGACATCGGGATTTCCGGCTCGCCTCAGCACGGCGCGAAGCCGTGCCAACAGCACTTCCGGCTCGCAGGGCTTGACGACGTAGTCGTCGGCGCTCTCCCGCAGGCCGCGCACGACGTCTTCGGAGAGCCCCCGGCCCGTCAGCATGACGATCGGCAGGCGGGGGGCGGGGTGCAGGCTCTGCAGGGCCCGGCCGACCGCGAAGCCGTCCATGCCCGGCAGGCCTAAGTCGAGCAGGACGAGGTCGGGCCGGACGGCCCGGGCGGCGGCGAGCGCTTCCTCGCCTGTAGCCACGGGGGTGACCCGGAAATCCTCCCGCTCCAGGATATAGGACAAGCTGCCGCGCAAGTTGGCGTCATCCTCGACGAACAGAAGCCGGGGCCGGGCCGTCGTGGTCGGCGGAAGCGGGGAGGATATCGAGCGGGGTGTCGACGTCATGGCGTCTCACGAAATTATAACATAATCCAAATACCAGCCTCACGGCCGGTGAGTAGGGTGATTCCGGAGGCCGGGCCCCGACTCGGGGGCCGGTTCGCCTCCCGAATCGCGCTCCGTGAGGAGGATCCCATGTTCGACACCGGCAACACCGGCTTCATGCTGCTGGCCACTTCGTTGGTCATGCTGATGACGCCCGGTCTGGCTTTCTTTTACGGCGGGCTGGTCGGCCGCAAAAACGTTCTGGCCATCATGATTCAGAGCTTCGTCTCCATGGGTTGGACGACCGTGATCTGGTTCATTTGCGGTTACTCGCTCTGCTTTTCGGGAGGCGAAGGAGCCGTCTTTGGCAACCTGAAGTTGGCCTTCCTGAAGGGAGTGACGCCGGAAACCGTTCTGGCCGGGAACAACATCCCGCTCTTCGTCTTCATCGCCTACCAGATGATGTTCGCCATCATCACGCCTGCCCTGATCACGGGGGCGTTTACCAATCGGGTCAGCTTCAAGGCCTATATGATCTTTTTAACCGTGTGGCTCCTCCTGGTCTACTTCCCGATGGTCCACATGGTTTGGGGCGGAGGCTTCCTGGCCGTGCACGGCGTCCTGGATTTTGCCGGCGGCATCGTCGTCCACGCCATCGCCGGCATGGCAGCTTTGGCTTCAATCCTCTTCGTCGGGAAGCGAAAAGTGACCGATAAGGGCATGCATAGCATCCCGCTCATCGCCCTCGGGACCGGCCTGCTGTGGTTCGGCTGGTACGGATTCAATGCCGGCTCGGAGCTGCGGGCCGATAAGATCACCGCCCTGGCCTTCCTCAATACCGACGTGGCCGCCTCCTTCGCCGCGATCGTCTGGCTGTTCATCGAATGGGGCAAGTCGCGGAAGCCGAAGTTCGTCGGTCTGTTGACCGGGGCCGTGGCCGGGCTGGCCACGATCACACCCGCAGCAGGCTACGTGACGACCGGGCAGGCCGCGCTGATCGGGATCATCGCCGGACTCGTCTGTTACTACGCGGTGGCGCTGAAGAACCGGCTGGGCTGGGACGACGCCTTGGACGTCTGGGGCGTTCACGGTGTCGGCGGGACGCTGGGCGTCGTTCTGCTCGGGGTCTTCGCCACCAAGGCGGCCAACGCGGCCGGTGTTGACGGACTGCTGCGGGGCAACGCGCCCTTCTTCTTTAAAGAAGTCCTGGCCGTGGCGGGGGCCGGGCTTTACGCCTTCGTCTTCACTTGGGCCATGCTCTGGCTGATCAACAAGATCACCCCCGTCCGCATTTCCGAGAAAGACGAATTGGGGTTGGACGAAGCCCTGCACGGCGAACAAGCGTATGAGATGTGATCGCAAGCGGGGAAGATCCCTGCTTGCGGCCGCGGCGTCGGCGGCGGCCGTGCTTGTCCTCGCGGCCGCTCCCGCCTCGGCTCAGCTTTCCGCCCAGGCGGACCTCGTCTCCCGCTACATCTGGCGGGGATTCGATCTCTTCTCCCCGAACAACGGCGCTTTTCAGCCTTCGCTGACTTATGCCTTCGGCGGATCGGGATTTTCCGCCAACATCTGGATCAGTTTCGCCTTGGGCGACCGGGCGCTGTACCGGGCCGACGACGAGACCGATCTGACTGTGACGTACGCTTTCAAGACTCCCGAAAGCCTGGCCCTGGCCGCAGGGTTCAGTATTCCACGCCTCGCTTTTCGTTCCGGCGGGATACCACGCAAGAATTCTTTGCCTCGGCCGGCCTGCCCGGCCTGCCCCTCGAGCCTTCCCTGACCGTCTATTACGACGTCAACCTGGGAAGCGGGCTTTACGCCCTGCTCAAGGCCGGCCGGACGATCCCGCTGGGCGGCGCGGCGGAGCTTCGGCTGTCCGCCGGGCTTGGGTACAACGCGGGCCAGTTCATCGACGGCAGCGGCCTGTCCGATTTGGGCTTGAGCGCGTCGCTGCCGTTCAAATGGGGCCGGCTGACCGTCATGCCGTCTGTCAATTACACGTTCGTTTTTCTTAGCGAGGTCAATCCCGACAACGAGTTGTGGTTCGGGCTAGCGGTCATTTATTGACCGGGATTTTCCGCGGGTTTCCTCAAAGGGCGTCTCGTTCACGAGGCGCTCCGTGTTGAATGGGGGGCGATAGGAACTTTCTCCGGTCGCGCGGAAAGATTCCCTGGGGGATGGTTTCAGAGGACTTCGCTACGGCCGGCGAACGGCCCAACTCGGGGTCGAGGTCCATTCCCGGCCGGTCCAGTAGAGGAAGCCGCGCTTGAGCTTTTCGCCGTAGGCGTCGCCCAAGACAGTCTGCGTGATTCCTGCCAGGGCGGCTTTCTCGTGCAGGCTTCTAAAGGTGGACGAGAACACGAGATCCAGGCAGGCCAGCGTCTTGGGGTCGAGCTCGTAGATCATTTGGGTTTTCGACGTCCTGACGTCGATTCGCCCGTTGCCCAGCCGCCGAAGCGAGG
>JAPKZJ010000095.1 GCA_026393855.1 Candidatus Aminicenantes bacterium | reverse complement strand
TTGGCGGTCCGCTATCCCACGCCCGCCCGGGCCGAGCCCGCTCTGCGCGCTTTTCGGGCGGCCCTGATGCCGGGGACGAACGAGGGGCGGGCTTACCGGTCCCCCGCCGGCACCTGGACGGCGGCCGGGCTTGCGGGCGGGCTCGCGGCCTTCGTCCTGCGGGCCGGGTCGGAAGAAGAAGCCCTCGGCGTCGTGACGAAGACGCTCGAACGCATCATCAAATAGTCGATCGGACAAGGAGAATACGATGAGCCAAGCCATCTTGAACCGGCGAGATTTTCTCAAGGCCGCGGCGGTCAGCCCCATCGCGGGGACGGTCGGATGCTGCTGCCTGGGCAAGGGGGCCGTCGCGACCGTCGATACTCCGGCCGGACAGGCCACGATTACTTCCATCAGCCGGAAATCCCGGGTCGTCCTGGTCCGCGACGCCCAAGCTGTCGGCGAGGGCCGCAAGGCCGACCCCGCGGTCATCCAGGCCATGCTTGACGACGCGATGACCGCCTTGTTCGGGGAGAAGGATCCGGTCGCGGCCTGGAAGCGCATCATCAAACCGACCGACACCGTCGGCATCAAGACCAACGCCTGGAATTACCTGCCCACCGGCTCCGAGCTCGAGCAGGCCATCCGGCGCCGGGTCATGGACGCGGGCGTTCCCGCGGAGAGGATCGGGATCAAGGACCGGGGCGTTCTGACCGATCCGATCTTCCAGGCGGCTACGGTCCTGATCAACGCCCGGCCGGCCCGCGTCCACTACTGGGCCGGCATGGGGAGCTGCATCAAGAACTACATCATGTTTGTGCCCAAGCCGTCCGATTACCACGCCGACGCCTGCGCCGACCTGGCTTCGATCTGGTCGCTGCCGGTCGTCAAGGACAAGACCCGACTCAACATCCTGTCCATGCTGACGCCCCAGTTCCACAACATCGGGCCGCGCGGCTTCTCCGAGAAGTACCTCTGGACTTACGGCGGGCTTCTAGTCGGCCAGGACCCCGTGGCCGTCGACGCCACCGGCTATCGGATCATCCAGGCCCGGCGCCGGCAGGAGTTCGGCGAGGACAAGCCGCTGGAGACCTCGGCCCACCACATCGAGCTGGCCGACACCCGGCACAAGCTGGGCACTTCCAATCCGGCCCTGATCGAGCTCGTCAAGCGCGGTTGGGCGGACGCGATCCTGATCTGACGCTCCGTCCGGCGGCGGAAGGGACGGCCATGCCGATCTACGAATACCGCTGCGGCGCTTGCGGCCGCAAGTCGACGTTTGTGACTCTGTCCGTCGGCGCGGCGCTCGATCCGCGCTGCCAGCATTGCGGGAGCGGCGAGGTCCGCAAGCTCGTGTCGCGGGTGGCCATTCTGCGGTCCGAGGCCGGCCGGCTGGAGGGCCTGGACGATCCGTCCGCCCTGTCCGGCCTGGACGAAAGCGACCCCGCCTCGATGGCCCGCTGGATGAAGAAAATGGGCCGGGAAATGGGGGAGGAAGCCGGGCCGGAATTCGAGCAAGAGATCGACCGGGCCGTCGAGGAGGCGGCGGAGGGAAAAGACGGGCCCGGCGACGCGGCGATGGGGGACGGCGGCGGCGACGAGGACCCGGGAGGCCCGTCTTGACACTCTCCGCGGCGGACGCTATAGTGACGGCCTGCGGTCCGGTCGGCTTCTCTTGCCGGCCGCGTCTTCCAAGGTGATTCCATGATCAACGCATCCGAATTGAAGAAGGGTGATGTGGCTAAGATCGACGGCGCTCCCCACATCGTCGAGAACGTCTCGGTCCAGAAACCGAGCGCCCGGGGCTCGTCCTCGCTGTACAAGCTCCGCTTCCGCAACCTCCTGACCAAGCGCAAAGTTGACCTGACCTTCCGCGGCGACGATGCGTTGGATGAGGCCGACTTCGAGCGCCGGCCGGTCCAATACCTCTTCGGCGACGAGTCCGCCTGCACCTTCATGGACCTCCAGGATTACAGCCAGTTCAGCCTGAACAAGGAGGACTTGGAGGAGGAATGGCCTTATATCACCGAGGGCTTGGAAGGCATGATCGCCCTGGTCTCGGACGGCCGGGCCGTCGGCCTCCAACTGCCCCTGTCGGTGGCCATGACCATCGTGGAAACGAGCCCGGCCGTCAAGGGCGGCTCGGCCACTTCGCGGACCAAGCCGGCAAAGCTGATTACGGGACTGGTCATCCAGGTTCCCGAGTACCTGACCAGCGGCGAAATCGTCCGGGTCGACACCCGGACGGGCGCGTACGTCGGCAAAGCCTGATCGTCCTTAGCGGCCTGCCGCGGCCGAGATCGTATCCGTCGTCGTGTCCCAGATCCAGGCCCCGACGGAGTCGTCCGCGGATCCGCCGGGCCGCCGCGCCGCGCGGTCGAAGCGGGCATAGTCCCCGGAGCTCCGAAACGTGATTTCGCGTCCGTTGCGCCAGCGGATCTCCGTCCAGGCGTGGGGATAGGGATCCATCGACAGCAGCGGCTCGATCCCTTCGCCGCCGGGGGACGTCGCCGCCGCCCAATCCGCCAGGCGATATAGATTGATCCAGGGGTGCCCTTCGCCGACCGAGACGACCAGAGCCATGTCCTTGTCAGGCGAGATCAAGACATCTTGGATTTCGGCCAGCTCGTGGGGAAGCGACAGGACCGCGAGCTTTCCCTGCGCATCCACGACGGCCAGCGCGTCCGCGGCCATGGGGCCGGTCCGCTCGATGATTTGGATCTCCCGGCAGGTCGAAGAGCGGACGGGGATGCGGCGGACATTGCCGGGCTCGCGGCAGGCGGCGCACGCGAGGATGAGGAGCGCGGCGCTGATCAAGGCGGCCATCCGGGCGGGGGCGGGTATCGCGGCTTTCATGATGGCTTCACTCTAGGCCAAGCGCCGCCCGGCCGTCAACACGGCGGCGAGGAGGCGCCGGGCCCACCAGGCCGGCCGGAAAAAAGGCTGGCAATTCGCCGCCGATCGCGGTATCTTGGACGGCCGGCGCCCGCGCGCCGCATCTTCTCTACCCCGATCACACCGAAATGCACACCGCAGGCTCCGACGTCGATATCCTGGCCGGCTTGACCTCCAGCCAGCGGACCGCCGTCGTCCACGGCGACGGCCCGATGCTCGTCCTGGCCGGGCCCGGCTCGGGCAAGACTCGGGTCATCACCCACCGGATCGCCCACTTGATTAAGGGCGGGGTCCGGCCCGACCGAATTCTGGCCTTGACCTTCACCAACAAAGCGGCTGAGGAGATGCGCGGCCGGCTGCGGACGATGGATGTGCCGCCGGGCGCGACGCTTTGCACTTTTCACAGCCTGTGCGTCCGGGTTCTGCGGGAGTTTGCCGGGCGGGCCGCCCTGCCGCCCGGGTTCAGCATCTATGATCAAGCCGACCAGAAGGCCGTGCTGGCCGATGTCCTCAAGGACGAAAAGCTCGATCCGAAGGATTTTCCGCCCGGCCGGGTTCTGCGCCAGATCAGCGTCCTCAAAAACCACTTGATCACGCCCGACCAGGCGGCGGTGCGCGGCCTGACCGACCTTCCGGCCGCCCTGCTCGGCTCCATCTCCGCGGCCTACCAGAAAAAGCTCGAGGCGGCGGGCGCGCTGGACTTCGACGACCTCCTGGCCCGGGCGTCCCGCCTGCTGGAGGCGGACGTCGAGCTCCGGGAGCGGCTGACGCGGCGTTATCGGTATCTGCTGGTCGACGAATATCAGGACACCAACACCTGCCAGTACCGGATCGCCAGGGCCCTGGCTTCCGGCCACGACAACCTTTTCGTGACCGGCGACCCCGACCAGTCCATCTATGGCTGGCGCGGCGCCGATATCGAGAACATCCTGGCCTTCGAGCGCGATTTTCCGGCCGCTCCGGTGGTTCGGCTGGAGGAGAACTTCCGCTCCTCGCCGCAGGTCCTCCTTGTGGCCGACGAGCTGATCAAGGCCAACGCCCGGAGGAAGGAGAAGACGCTCATCGCCCGCAAGCCCGGCGGAAACCCGCCGCGGCTCTATCGCTTTCTGGACGAGCGGGACGAAGCCCGGGGAACGGCAACCTGGATCCGCGGTCTGCACGAAGGGCAGGGCGTGGACTATCGGCGCATCGCGGTCTTTTATCGGACCAACAGCATGAGCCGGGTCATCGAAGAGGCCCTGATCCAGGCCGCCGTTCCCTACCAGATCGTCAAAGGGGTGGAGTTCTTCCACCGCCGCGAGGTCAAGGACATGCTGGCCTATCTGCGGCTCCTCCTCAACCCGGCCGACGAGGTCTCGCTGCTGCGAGTCGTCAACCGCCCGGCCCGGGGCATCGGCGACACGACCGTCGGGCGGCTGGCGGCGCGGGCCAAGGAGAGGGGCAAGGGGCTGTGGGACATCCTGCGAGACCCGGCCGGTGTCCCCGGCCTCCTCCCCGCGGCGGCGGTCCGGATCGGGAAGTTTGCGGCCCTCATCGGGGATTTGGGCTCCCGGCTCGACCGACCGGTGGCCGAGATCGCCCGCGAGGTCTATATCCGGAGCGGGCTCAAGGACGCCTTCGTCGCGGAAAAGGATCGGGACGCGGCCGAGAACGTTGAGGAGCTCATCCGATCCGCCGCCCAGTTCGATGCCGACGAATCCGAGACGCGCCTGGCGGGCGGCTTGGCCGGCTATCTCCAGCAGACCGCGCTCATCAGCGACATCGACTCCTACGACGAGGGGGCGGGGGCGGTGTCCCTGATGACGCTCCACAGCGCCAAGGGCCTGGAGTTCGACGCGGTGATGATCGTGGGGGTCGAAGAGGGGATCATCCCGCATGTCCGCAGCTCGGAGGACGGCCGCGACACGGAGGAGGAAAGGCGGCTTCTGTTCGTCGGCATCACCCGGGCCGAGCGCTTCCTGGCTTTGAGCCACGCCATGTCCAGGGCCGTGTACGGCGGTCCCAAGCCGGCCGTCCTGTCCTCCTTCGTCCGTAACTTGCGGGGGCTTGAGGTCGTGGCGGCCTCGTATCCCTTCGGCCCGTCCGAGAGGGCGGACCGCGCCCCGTCGTCCCCTTCGGGCTTCGTCCCGGACTGGGCCAAGACCGCCGCGGTAACTCCGGCCGTCCCGGCCGAGGAGATGGCCGGCTTCCGGGTCGGCCAACGGGTCCGCCATCCGGCGCTCGGCACGGGCCGCATCGAGAGCTTCGTCCCGGGCGGCACGGCCGGCCGGGCCGTCATCCAGTTCGACCAGGGAGCCCGTCTGATCATGGGTCTGCTCGCCGCCAAGCTGGAAGCGCTGGATTGAGCGCGCGGCCGGCGCGGGCGATTTCGAAATTCGCCCGATCCTGATAAGATAAGGCCGGAAGAGAGGCCAACCCGCCATGAACGCCGTCGTCGCCTTTGCCGGGGGTGTCGTCCTCGGCGCCCTCATCACCGTCGTGGTCTTCCTTAGCCGGAAGCAGGATTCCGAGAAGCTGGCCCAGGAGCTGGTCCGCCAGGCCGAGAGCCGGAAGATCCAGGATCTGGACAAGCTGCTCGGCCAGGTCAAGGAATCGTTCCAATCCCTCTCCCTTGACGTCCTGGGCAAGAGCAGCGAGACGCTCGTCCGCCTGGCCGACGAAAAGCTGGGCAGCCGGGCGGCCCAGGGCGAGCAGGAGCTCGACAAAAAGAAGAGCCTCATCGACCAGAACGTCGAAACCATGCGCGGCGACGTGAAGCGAATGCAGGAGCTGGTGGCCCAGCTGGAGCGGGACCGTCAGCAGAAGTTCGGCGAGCTCACGGCCCAGCTCGAAGCCGCGGCCAAGCAGACCGGCAAGCTTCAGGACACGACGGAGCACCTTCGCCAAGCCTTGGGCTCGACCAAGTCCCGCGGCCAGTGGGGCGAGCGTATGGCCGAGGACGTCCTGACCCTGGCCGGATTCAAGGAAGGCTTCAACTACCTCAAGCAGAAGGCTATGGACGCGGCCGGGAGCCGGCCCGACTTCACCTTCCTCCTGCCCCAGGAGCGCCGGCTCAACATGGACGTCAAGTTTCCCCTGGACAACTACCTCCGCTACCTGGAGGCGGGAAGCGACGTCGAGCGGGAGAAGCACCGCAAACAGTTCTTAAGCGACGTCCGGACCCGGGTCAAGGAAGTGACGACCCGCGACTACATCAATCCCGAGGCCAACACCCTCGACTACGTCCTGGTTTTCATCCCCAACGAGCAGGTCTACGCTTTCATCCACGAGAACGATCGCGAGATCCTGGATGCCGCGCTGCGGAGCAAGGTCATCCTGTGCTCCCCGATCACGCTCTACGCCGTCCTGGCCGTCATCCGCCAAGGCATGGCCAACTTCAACATGGAGCGGACGGCCAGCACGCTCCTGGGGCTGGTCGACGGGTTCGAGAAACAGTTCGCCGCCTTCGTCGACTCGTTCGACAAGATGGGCAAGAAGATCGAGGACGCTCAGTCCGAATTCAAGAAACTCGAGGGGACCCGCCGCAACAAGCTCGACCGCTCCATGGAGAAGATCAAGGAGCTGCGGGAGGAGAAGGGCTTGCTGGCGGAGGTGCCGGTCATCGAGGCCAAGGCCGTGGCCGGCTCTATAGAGCCTGAGGACGAAGCCAAGGATTGAGGGCCGATCGGCGCCGGCCGAGGCCCGGAGAATAACGATGATGGACCGCCGCAAAGAGCTGATCCGCCAGTACAAGGACAACCCGCCGCCGGCGGGCGTTTTCCAGATCCGCAATCGGGTCAGTGGAAAGATCTATGTTTCCAGCGCGCCCAGTGTCGACGGCAAGCTGAACAGCCAGCGCTTCATGCTGCAGGCCGGGGGGCACGTCAACAAGGATTTGCAGAGGGATTTTGCGGCCCAACAGCCGGAAGATTTCGCCTTTGAGGTTTTGGAATACCTGAAGCCCCAGGACCCCGCGGCCTCTTTAGTCGTCGTCCGCGGGGCTTTGGCGGAGATGGAAAAATGCTGGCTGGAAAAGCTGCGCCCCTACGGCGATAAGGGATACAACAAGCCGCCGGCTTGAACGAGCCCGGGGATTGAAATAATTACGGCCATGACGTCGGACCAGCCCAATAATCCTTGGCATGGGAAAACGCTGGAGATGATCCTGCGCCAGCTGGTTGACCGATATGGTTGGGAAGAGATGGGGCGCAGGATTGCCATCAGGTGTTTCACCGACAATCCCAGCCTGACTTCGAGCTTGAAGTTTCTCCGTAAGACGCCCTGGGCGAGGGCGAAGGTAGAGAGGCTTTATCTCGAGACCTTCCTGACCTCCACCGGTTTTTAGAAGTGCGGGGGGTGAGCCCAACCGCCACACCCAGTGCCGAGTCAGATCCGCGGGCCGAAAATGGCGGTGCCGATGCGGACCCGGGTCGCCCCTTCCTGCAAGGCGACGCGGTAGGAATGGCTCATGCCCATCGACAAAACCCTCATCTCGATCCCCGGCAAACCCAGGATGCGAAACTGCTCGAAGAGAGTACGGGTTGTTCGGAAGAAAGGCCGGGAATCCTCCGGATCGCCCTCGAAGGGTCCCATGGTCATGAGGCCCTGGACTTGCAGGCGGGGAAGCGGGGCGACGGTCCGGAGCAGGGCCTCGGCCTCGGCCGGCCTGACGCCGGCCTTCTGCCCTTCCTCGCCGCTGTTGATCTCGAGCAGGATCGGAAGCGTCTTGCCCGCGGCCGCACAGCGCTTGTCGAGCTCCCGGGCCAGGTCGAGCGAATCGACGGTCTCGATCATATCGAAGACTTCGACCGCCTTTTTGGCTTTGTTGGTCTGGAGGTGGCCGATGAGGCTCCAGGCACAGCGCGATCCGACCGCGGCCCGGGCGGTCTGGCCCTCCTGGACGTAGTTCTCGCCGATGATGGCGACCCCGGCTTCGATCGCCTCCAGGATCTCCTCGGCCGGGCGCGTCTTGGCCGCCGCGGCCAACTCGACGCCGGGCGGCAGTTCGGCCAGAATTCGGCGGACGTTGTCTCGGATCGAGGACATGGAACCTGCCTTCGGGGCTATTTTAGCAGAAACGCGGCCGGAATATTCGCCTGCCCCGACAGGCTCGAAGCGGGCAAGCGAACTCCTCCGGGAAACGCGATTCGCGCTGCTCTAAGGCGTCCAACGAAGCCCGACGGACGCCTTTCCTTCAATGGCGAGCGAGCCTAATCAATCCAAGTGCATTCTTCGATATGGCCCGGCTTGATAGCCGAATCCAGCCTGACTCTGCCCGTCTTACGATACGAGACACTGGCTTCATGGATGCATTTGATCGGTTTGCCGACCGGACCATGGGTGAATTGCCCTTCCTTGATTGTGATCGACTTAATGTAAGCCACATCGCCTCGATTTTTCAAATAAACGAGCAGCGAAGACCAGTAGACGAACGGGTCATTAGGATCGTCTTGTTTCTTCATGGCTTCTCCCCCTGATTTGAAATTGAGGAACGCGGCGCCGCGATGAACGGCTTCGCGGATCTCCCCGGCCTTCATGGCTTGGCGAAATGATAGTCCCTTCCGGCAAGGCGAGTCAATCGTCAACTTCAGGCCCTCATTCTGCTATAATGCCCCCGTGACCATCCGGGAGCAATTGGAGGATGTCGAGGCTCAGGTTTTGTCTCCCAAGGCCTGTTTGAGCCGCGCCAGCCAAGGCCGGGTCCGGCCGGAGGCGCCTCATGCGTTCCGCACCGCTTTCCAGCGCGACCGCGACCGCGTCCTCCATTCCAAGACCTTCCGCCGGCTGAAGCACAAAACCCAGGTCTTTCTTTCGCCGTACGGCGATCACTATCGAACGCGGCTGACCCATACGCTCGAGGTCTCCGCCATCGCCCGCACGATCGCCCGGGCGCTACGCCTGAACGAGGACCTGACCGAGGCCATCGCCTTGGGGCACGATCTGGGCCACACGCCGTTCGGCCACGCCGGCGAAGAAACCCTGGCCAAGCTTGTCCCGGGCGGATTCACCCACTACCTCCAGAGCCTGCGCGTCGTGGAGAAGCTGGAATACGAGGGCAAGGGTCTGAACCTGACTTTCGAAGTCCGCGACGGCATCGCCCGCCACTCCAAGGGCCGGGGCAAGATCCTCGACCGCCGCAAGGAGGATCTGCCGGCCACGCTGGAGGGGCAGATCGTCCGCGTCTCCGACGTCATCGGCTACGTCAACCACGATATCGACGACGCCCTGCGGGCCGGGATCATCCGTGAGTCCGACATCCCCAAGCCGCTGGTCGGCATCTTTGGCCGCTGGCACGCTTCGCGCATCGACAAGATGGTCGGGGACGTCATCACGGCCAGCCTGGCCGCCAAGCTGGAGCGGATCGCCATGAGCGAGCCGATCATGAAAGCCATGGTCGAGCTGCGGGACTTCCTCTACGAGCGAGTCTACTTCAACGACTTCGCCCGCGTGGAGCTGCACAAGACCAAGAAGATCATCCGCGAGCTGTTCGGATATTTCCTGGAGCATCCCGAGGGCTACGTCAAGAATTACCCGACCGGGGACGGGCTCGAGATCCGGGTCGGCGACGCGATCGCCGGCATGACCGACCGATACGCGCTGGATCTCTATGGCCGGATTTTCCTGCCGCAGGCCTGGCCGATCTCGGCTCCCGGGCCGCGGGAATAAGGAGGGGAGGCATGAAGGTCAAGCGCACCGCGGCGGCCGCCTTGGCCGTCTTCCTTCTGTCCGGATTCGTCGCGGCCGAAGCCCGGGCGGTCCCGGCCCAGGCCGAGAGAAAGCTGGTCATCCTCTTCACTAACGACCTGCACTCGATCGTCCTGCCCCGCGTCTTCCTCGGCGAGGACGGGAAGCGGATCGAGCGCGGCGGCTTCGCCCGGCTGGCCTCCCTCATCCGCCGCGAGCGGGACGCCGCAGCCGGAGGTACCCTGGTCCTGGATGCCGGCGATTTCAGCATGGGCACGCTCTTCCATACCCTGTTCATGACCGAGGCGGCCGAGCTGCGGCTGTTGGGCCTGATGGGGTTCGAGGCTTCGACCTTGGGCAATCACGAGTTCGACTTCGGGCTCGACGGCCTGGCCCGCTGTCTGCAGGCGGCCAAGGCCAAGGGCAAGGACCTGCCGGCTCTCGTCGCCTCCAACATCGGGATCGAAGGCGCCGGTCCCGAAGCCGAAGCCGGACGGACCGCTTTCCGCGACTACCCGGTCCGCGACTATATCGTCCTTGAGCGCGGCGGCTTGCGGGTGGGCATCTTCGGTCTCTTCGGGACGTCCGCGGCCGACGATTCGCCGTTCGCGGGCCCCGTCAAGTTCCTGGACGCCGCGGCCGAAGCCAGGCGGGTCGTCGAGATCCTGCGGACCAAGGAAAAAGCCGATCTGATCATCGCCCTCTCCCATGTCGGAACGTCCGATGATCCATCCGACTCCGAGGACGAGAAGCTGGCCCTGGCCGAGCCGGGGATCGATATCCTGATCAGCGCCCATACCCACACTGTGATGAAAGTCCCGCGCTTCGCCGGCCGGACCATCATCGTTTCGGCGGGCTGGGGGGGCGAGTATCTGGGGCGGCTGGAAGCCGCCGTCGGGGGCAGGGAGGGCGCTAAAGTCGTCTCCTATGCCCTGCTTCCGGTGGGGCCCGATGTTCCCGAAGATCCGGCCGTTGCCGCCGCAGCCGCCGGCTTCAAGGCGATGATCGAAAAAGACTATCTGACCGATTTCCCCGGAGGATTCGGGCAAGTCTTGGCCGAGAGCGCCTTCGATCTGGAATCGCCCGAGGCCATGGAAGCAAGCGGGGTCGAAGCCGGGATGGGGGACTTTCTGGCGGATGCCCTGCGGGAAGCCGTTCGCAAAGCCGAAGGCTCTTCCTCCCCGCATATCCATGCGGTCATCGTCCCCGTGGGAGTCGTCCGCGGCGCGTTTCTGGCCGGGCCGATCACCGTGGAGGATGTCTTCCGCGTCTTCTCCCTGGGCTTGGGCCCCGACCGCCAGCCGGGCTATCCCCTCCTCTCGCTTTGGCTCAAAGGGAAAGAGCTCCGGCATCTGGTCGAAGTTCAGGCCTCGGTCGTGCCGATGAAATCCGACGCGGCCCTGCAGTTCTCCGGCCTTCGCTTCCACTATAACCCCCACCGCCTGGCCTTCGATCGGGTGACAGATGTTTCGGTTCTGGAGCCGGACGGCTCCTACGCGCCCCTCGATTCGGGCAAGCTCTACCGGATCGTGGTGGACTCGTATGCCGGGGCCATGGTCGATTATGTCTCCAAAGCATCCTACGGACTGCTGAAAATGCAGGCCCGTGACGCCGAGGGCCGGCCGCTTCAGGATCAGTTGAGGGCCGCCGTCGACGCCGATCCGGCAGCCCCCGGTCTGCAGGAGCTCAAGGGATGGAAGGCCTTGGCCGGAGTCCTGAAAGATCTTCCGGACCTCGACGGCGACGCCATCCCCGATATCCCGGCTCGCTACCGCAAGCCCGAAGGCCGCTTCGGGCCGGTGCCTTCCTGGAGCCCGTTGCGGATCCTGATCGGGGGCGGCGGCTTGACCTATATCGTCCTGGCCTTCCTGACCCTGATCGTGGTCTTGGCGGTCTGGATCGTGCGGCGGCTTCGCCGGCGCCGCCGCGCCCGCCGTGTTGCCCGTCGGACTTCCTGACGATCCCGTCTTTGCGAGGTGGCTGATGCGCTCCTACCCCTGTGATCCGTTCATGCGTCGCGCTTGGCGCCCTTGCGTGGCCGCTTGTCTCCTCTTCCTGGTCGCCGCCGGCTTGGCGACCGCCCAGGTCGGAGCCGCGGCCCGGGCCTGGGAAGAGATCCTTGTCCTCCCGACTTATGGCGTCGAGGCGGCCGAAAAGAACCCGATGTTTTACGACGGGCGCGCTTACCAAGGGGCCAAGGGTCCGGTCTATCCCTACGCCTTCCTCGACCGGCTGACCGGGATCAGGCAGGACAAGGCCTATCGGGCCGTGTATCTGGAGAACGCCTATCTCAAGCTGTGCGTCCTGCCCGAGCTCGGCGGGCGGCTGTTCTATGCCGTCGACAAGACTAACGACTACGATTTCATCTACCGTCAGCACGTCGTCAAGCCGGCCCTGATCGGCATGTTGGGCGCCTGGATCTCGGGTGGTGTCGAATGGAACGTCCCCCACCACCATCGGGCCACGACTTTCATGCCCGTCGATCATCTCCTGGTCAATGGGGCCGACGGCAGCGCCACCGTCTGGGTCGGCGAGATCGAACGGCGCCAGCGGACCAAGTGGCGGGTCGGCCTGACCCTGCGGCCCGACTCGTCGGCTGTGGAAGTGACCCTCCGGACTTTCAATCGGACGCCCCTGCCCCAGTCGATGCTCTTCTTCGCCAACGCCGCGATCCATGCCACGCCGGATTATCAGGTCATCTTCCCGCCCGACACCGCGCTGGCGACTTTCCACGGCAAGAACCAGTTCTCCTTCTGGCCGATCTCAACGGAGATCTTCAATGGCCAGGACTACCGGGCCGGTGTCGACGTCAGCCGGCTGAAGAGCCACACTCGACCGACCTCGTTCTTCGCTTTCGACGGAAAGGGCGATTTCCTGGCCGGCTATGATCATGCCAAGGAAGCCGGCGTCTGCTTCGTCGGCGACCATAATCTCGTCCCCGGGAAGAAGCTCTGGACCTGGGGGACGGGCAACGAGGGCGCCCTGTGGGAAAAGCTGTTGACCGACACGGACGGACCCTACGCGGAGCTCATGTTCGGGGCTTGGTCGGACAACCAGCCGGATTACAGTTGGACGCGCCCTTACGAGACCCGGATCGTGCGGCAATATTGGTATCCGTTGCGCGGGATCGGCGGCGTCAAGGCGGCTTCGCGCGAGGCGGCCTGCGACCTGACCATCGGCGGCGGCAAGGCCCGCTTCGCGTTCTATGCCACCCGCGACATCCGCGACGCTCGGGCCGTCCTCTCTTCCGGCGTCGTGACTCTGCACGAGGAGCGCATCTCCTTGGGCCCGGGCCGGCCGTTCGTGAAGGAGATGCCCTGGTTCGAAGACGCTCCCGGCGCCCGCAACCCGACCCTGTCGCTCTGGACGCAGGACGGAAGGCTCATTGTCCGCTATGTCGTGGAGCCCCCGTACGCCCCTGGGAACGGGGCCGACGCGCCGTATATCCCGCGGGGCGGGATGGGCGGCACCGCACAGCCGGGGGCGGCCAAGCCCGTTCCGGCGAAAGCCGCCCTCCCGGCCCCGGTGACGGCCCCGCCCTCGCCCAAGGACGTCCCCACCGTCGAAGAGCTCTACCTGACGGGCCTCCGACTCGAACAGTTCCACAACCCGTCCCTCGAGCCCGAGCCCTATTACATCGAGGCGCTTCGCCGCGATCCGGGGGACTACCGGACTAACACCGCCCTCGGCATCCTCGACCTCAAGCGGGGGCTCTACGCGGCGGCGGAGACGAAGCTGGCCAAGGCGGTCGAGCGGGCGACCGGGAGCTACACCCGGCCCAAGGACGGCGAAGCGCTTTTCTGCCTCGGGCTGGCCCGTCGCGCCCTGGGCCAAACGGCGGAAGCCGAGGATGCCTTCCAGCGCGCCTCCTGGGATGACGCTTGGACAGCCGCCGCCTTCACCGAACTGGCGTTTGCGGCGAGCCGGGCCGGCGATTATGCCGATGCTTTGGAGCATCTCGATCGGGCGGTGGCCAAGAACGCCAAGAGCCCCGACGCCGCCGCCTTGATGACTGCGCTCTTGCGCAAAATCGGGGCCTTAGACAAGGCGCGGGCTGCGGCTCAGGAGGTATTGGCCCTCGACCCGCTCGATTTTTGGGGCTGGAACGAGACCGGGCTCATCCGCGCGGCCCAGGGCGGCGAGGAGGGGGCCGCGGTCCTCCGGCGGTTGGCCGCCCTGATGCGGGACGAGCCGGCCAACTACCTGGAGCTGGCTTCCGACTATATCCGCTGCGGCCTGTGGGACGAGGCGGCCGAAGTCCTGCGCCGGATCATCGATCTTGACAAAAAGGGCGCTAGCGACTTCCCGCTGGTCCATTATATGCTGGCCTGGATTCTCGACCAGAAGGGAGACAAAGACGGCGCGGCGGCCCGTTTGCGGGCCGCGGCCGCCTGCCCGGCCGATTATGGATTCCCGTTTCAGCTCGAGTTCATTGAAATCCTCCGCTGGGCTCAGAGCGTCGATCCCAAGGATGCCCGGGCGCCCTATTATCTCGGGAACCTGCTCTTCGACATCCAGCCGGCGGCGGCTCTGGCCGAATGGGGGAAGGCCGCGGCCTTGGATCCGAAGTTCCCCACAAGCCGGCGCAACCTCGGCTGGGCCTTGGCCCGGGTCAAGAACGACCTCGTCGGGGCGATCAGGGAGTATGAGGCCGCGTTGGCCGTTTCGCCCGGCGACCCAAAGCTTCATGAGGAGATCGACCGGCTCTACGAAGCGGCCGGCGTCCTGGCAGCCCGTCGGCTGGCCCTGCTCGAGAAAGATCATAAGGCGGTGGCTTTGCGCGACGATGCCCTGGCCCGCGAGATCAAGCTCCTGGTTCAAACCGGGAAATACGATCGGGCCCTGGACCTCCTGCAAAACCGCCGCTTTCATGTTTGGGAGGGCGGCGGCGAGATCCACGGCGTCTTTGTCGAGGCTCATCTTTTGAGAGGCGAGAATCTTCTGGAGGCCAAGAAATACGGCGTGGCCCTCAAGGATTTCGAGGCGGCGCTGACCTATCCCGAGAATCTTGAAGTTGCGGCCCCGGCCGCCGGAGGCGGATCGCCCCGCGCGTTTTATCTCATGGCTTCGGCCCAGGCCGGGATCGGCGACGCGGCCAAGGCGCGCCTGGCTTTCGAGAAGGCGGCCTCTTGGCCGCCGGGCTATGCCGAAGGGGCTTATTATACCGGGATGGCGATGGCCGCTTTGGGGCGCGGGGCGGACGCGAACGGCGCGTTCGAAGCCCTGCGGAAAGCGGCCGAGGACCGGCTGAAGTCAGCTCCGGCTGTCGACTTTTTCGAAAAGTTCGGTGAGCGGCAGTCGGCGGCGGTCCAGACGGCTCAAGCCCATTACCTGTTGGGCCTGGCCAAGCTGGGACTCGGCGACCAGGCCGGCGCGGCGGCCGAATTCAAGGCGGCGTTGGCCGCGAACCCGAACCATGCCGCGGCGGCGAGAATCTTGGAAAAGTCGGGGAAATGACGGGAAGAAATTTGACCCGGCCAAAAGAGCATGATAGCGTGAGAATCAAGAACGGCCAAAAGGAGGAGCTATGAACATTCGCTCTTTAGCGGTGCCTTGTTTCTTGGCTTTGACCATCGGTTCCGGAGCGCTTTCCATGCCGGCGGGAGATTCGCCAATGATCCAGGCGGCGGGCCAGACGGGTGATTTCGTCCTTACCTCCGCCAAGGTTTTCCAGTCCCCGGCGAATGGCGTCGAAGTCGAGGCCAAAGCCAATCTCGTCCGGGAAACCATGGTGTTCCATGATCCCAACGACGCGGACAAGGTCACGGGGAAATGCGTCCTGGAGTATGCCTGGAGCGAACCCCCGGACCGGTTCTCTTCCAAAGCGCTGGACAAGATGACGGCGACGTCCGCCATCACGGCCAAGGAAACCAGCGGAGAATGGACCGCCCGGCCCCAGCAGATCGGAATGAATATGTACTTCTTCAAGGCGGCCGACAAGGATCTGTTCGACGGCGTCGTGGCCGGGAAGTTCGACGAAGTCTCGCCCTATAAAATGCTCCAGTTGAAGATCATGTCCCTCATGCCCGATCAATACCCGCGGATAGACGAATTTGTATCGGAAAAGAACCAGACCAAGTGGCTGCCGTTCCGGCGGTCCTGGAAAGGCCAGATGATGCTCTTCACCCCCCGGGATTATTCCAAGGCTGTCCTGATCGTGAAGCTCAAGGGTTTGCATGTGGATGGCTATGCTTGTTACGCCTATGAATACGATCCCCAGGGGACGAAGGTGCCCGTCCGAAAATAGAAACCGGGCGGCCCCTCGGGTTTAGAGCGCGTTCAGTCTGCCTATCTTCAGGCCACCCTGAATGATGCGGCGCCTCCTCGCCTCGGACCTGGGGGCGAAGCC
>JAPKZJ010000094.1 GCA_026393855.1 Candidatus Aminicenantes bacterium | reverse complement strand
CCCGCCCAGGGGACCCGGGCCGACTACGAACGATCCAGCGGCCTGCGCGAGAAGTGGCAGGGCCTGGCCGTCGACCTGCCGGAGCGTCCCTCCTGGATCGGGACGACCCACCGCTTCTGGTACCGCAAGTCGGTGCCCGGCGGGTTCCAATTCGTCCTGGTCGACGCGGACAAGGCCTCCAAGGCGCCCGCCTTCGACCCCATCCGGGTCGCAGCCGAGCTGGCCGGTTCGCTGAAAAAATGGATCGATCCCAAGAAGTTGCCGTTCACCTCGATCGCCTTTGTCGACGCCGAGAAGGCCATCCAGTTCGAAGCCGAGGGCTTCCGCTGGAAATTCGAGCTGGAATCCGGCGTCCTGTCCAAGCTTGGCCCCGTCGAACCGCGCCGTCCGGGTGGAGGCGGCTTGGGCCAGGGCGGTCCTCCGGCCGAAGCGGCGTCGGCCTCGGCCAAGCCATCTCCCGATGGCCAGTGGGAGGCCTTCATCCGCGATTACAACGTCTTTGTCCGGGCCATAGACAAAGCCAAAAAGATGGAATTCCCGCTGAGCTACGACGGCGGCGAGGGCAACTACTATACCTATCGGTCCTTGGTCTGGTCGCCCGACTCGAAAAAGATCGCGGCCGTCCGCATTAAGCCCGGCTTTCATCGTTTTCTTACCTATATCGAATCCTCGCCCGTCGATCAGCGCCAGCCCAAGTATTCGGAGTTCGAATACGCCAAGCCGGGCGACGTGCTCGATCTCGACCAGCCCGTCCTCTTGCTGCTCGAGGACCGCCGCTCGATCGCCGTCGACAACGCCCGCTTCCCGAACCCATACGACCTGACCCCGGCCGTCTGGCGCAAGGACTCGCGGGCCTTCACCTTCGAATACAACCAGCGCGGCCATCAGGTCTACCGGATCATCGAGGTGAACGGGACGACGGGTGCTGTCCGGGCCGTCCTGAGCGAGGAGCCCAAGACCTTCTTCTGCTACAGCAGCAAGAAATTCCGTTTCGATCTGGCCGACGGCAAGGACGTTGTCTGGATGTCGGAGCGTGACGGCTGGAATCATCTCTATCTCATCGACGGCGCGACCGGACTCGTTAAAAACCAGATCACCAAGGGCGAGTGGGTGGTGCGCGAGGTCGACAAGGTCGACGAGACGGCGGGGCAGGTGTATTTCCAGGCCAGTGGGATGGACCCGGGGATCGATCCCTACTTTGTCCAATATTTTCGGATCAACCTGGACGGCTCGGGGCTGACCCGCCTGACCGAAGGCGAAGCCAACCACACCGCCGTCTATTCCTCCGACATGGCTTACATGGTGGACACGCGCTCCCGGGTGGACTCGCCCCCGGTCATGAATGTCCGCCGCACGCTCAGCCGGGAAGTCGTCCTGACGGCGGAGACGACCGATATTTCAGCCCTGGTCAAAGCGGGCTGGAAGGCGCCCGAGGTCTTCACCGCCAAAGCCCGCGACGGCCGGACCGACATCTGGGGCGTCATCTACCGTCCGCTCGCCTTCAACCCCAAAAAGAAATATCCGGTCATCGAGAACATCTATGCCGGACCGCACGGATCGTTCGCGCCCAAAACGTTCTCCGCTTATAGCGCCATGCAGGCCTTGGCCGAGATCGGCTTTATCGTCGTCCAGATGGATGGGCTGGGGACGAGCAACCGGTCCAAGGAATTCCACGATTACGCCTGGAAAAATCTGGGCGACGCCGGCTTTCCCGACCGCATTCTCTGGCACAAGGCCGCGGCGGCCAAGTATCCCTCCTACGACATCACCCGGGTTGGGATCTACGGCACTTCGGCCGGCGGGCAAAGCGCCTTGGGAGGCCTGCTCTTCCATCCGGAGTTCTATAAGGCCGGCTTCGCCGCCTGCGGCTGCCACGACAACCGGATGGACAAGATCTGGTGGAACGAGCAATGGATGGGTTGGCCGCTGGGGCCCGAGTACGCCGCCGCGTCCAACGTGGACAACGCCTACCGCCTGCAGGGCAAGCTCCTGCTTATCGTCGGCGAGATGGACCAGAACGTCGATCCGGCCTCGACTTACCAAGTGGTCAACGCCCTGATCAAGGCCAATAAGACTTTCGACCTGCTGGTCATCCCGGGCGCGGGCCATACGGCGGGCGGCGACTACGGGGCTCGCAAGCGCAACGACTTCTTCGTCCATGCCCTGTTGGGCGTCGAGCCGCCGGACTGGAACAAGTCGGAGCCGCCGGAGCCGGCGAAGAAATAAGCGAGCCGCCTAGTCGACGATAAAGACGCGTGCCCCGGACCCGCTTGAGGCCAGGTGCGGGTTGGCCTCGTCGTCGCCGGCTTGGAAGCTGGCACCCCGCTTGAGACGATGGATTGTCCCGTTTTTGAGCGCGATCTGGAGCTCGCCCTCGATGACATAGAGGACATGCCCGCGGCGGCACCAGTGGTCCGATTCGAAGCCGGCCGAATAGTCCACCACCCGGACGCGCAGGCCGCCCTCCTCAAAGGAGCGCCAGGACGAGGACCCAGTCCGGCCCCGGTGCTCGATGGCGGGGACCCGATTCCAGTCTGTAACGGTGAACGGGAGATCTTCGATCTTCATGCTCCAATCCTTTCGCTGGGATATGAAGGGAGTATACAGAATTCCTCGATTTTCCGCGCCTCCCCCCCGGCCGCGGGAAGCCCTTATTTCCCGGCGCCAAGGGAATATAGGCTATAATGTCCAAATCAAACTGAACGATTTGCCTCAAAGGAGACGATCATGAGAACACGGACCAGCGGATACGCACGGGCGATGAACCTTCTTCTGGGACTGCTGCTCCTGGCCGGGCTGGCGGGCGCCCAAGGCCGGGGACGGATGCCGGCCCGGCCCCAGGCCGAATTCCAGCGCTTCTCGCTGTCTTTGGCGGGCGGCTACGGCTTCGTGGAGCGCGGCGGCGGCATCGCCGATCTCAAGGCCGAGCTCCAGTACGGCATCAGCCGCAGCTTGCGTTTGGGCCTGTCCCTGGGCTATCTCGCCCGGGGCGGCCATGACGGCGAGATGGGCCGCGACGGCCGCGGCCGGATGGGCGGCGGGCTGATGATGGACACGATCCCCTTGCTCGCCCAGTTGTTCCCCCGGCAGGATCAGTCCTTCGGCCGCGAATTGCGGTCTTTCCCTCTGGGCTTGAACCTCTACTACACCCTGCCCATCGGGCGCCGCTCAAACGGCTATCTCTTCGGCGGCGGGACGTTCGCCTTCGGGTCCTTCCAAGCCGCGGCGGGCAGCGTTCATAAGAACGCCATCGGCGGCCAGGCCGGCCTGGGCTTCGAATATGCCCTGGCCCCCAAGATCCGGCTGACGGCCGAAGCGGGCTACCGGTTCCTGACCTTCGGCTGCGTCAGGCCGCCCCAGCCCGAAATAAGCCCGCTGCTGCGGATGATCGTCAACACGGTCGCCCCGCAATTCGTCCGGCCCGTCGACATCAGCCTCAACGGTTTCGCCCTGCGGGCCGGAGTGAAGTTCGGGCTCTAATTAGTACGACGGCTTTTTCTTCTTCTTCCAGCTCAGCTTCATGGTCAGAACTTTGTCCGAGGAAAAAATCCTCCCGGCCAGGTAGACCAGGACGCCGAAGAAGGCCAGCATGTAGAGCATCCCGAACAGCACCGCCTTCATGTCGCCCAGGAACATGTTCTGGACGGCCATAAAGGAATGCGAGAAGGGGATGGCCAGGAGCAGGATCTTGGCCGGCAGGGACAGGGTCTTGACGTCGGCGAACATGGTCAGGAAGTAGGGGATCATGACCATCAGGATGACGGGCATGATCAGGCTCTGGGCGCTGCGGAAGTCCTCGGCCAGTACCCCGAGGATGGTGGCCATCGCCAGGGCGCAGAGGATGGCCAGGAAGAGGGCGAGGCCCAGGACGATCAGGCCGCTGCCGGTCAAGGTCAAGCCCAGCTTGGCGGCCACGGACTGGGCGCCGGCGCTCACCGGCAGATCGCCCGTGAAACCGCTCATGAGCGATTTGTACCCCAGCATATAAATCACCGCCGAGATCAAGCCGACGATCCCGGCCGCCAGCATCTTGGCCGCGACGATCGAGGTGCGCGAGATCGGCACGGTCAGAAGGGTTTCCAGCGTTTTGTCCTGCTTTTCCATGGCGATGGCCGAGATGACCATCTGGGAGGAGTAGATGATGATCATCATCAGGATGATCGGGATGAGCATGGACTGCGACATGACGATCCCCGAGATCGAGGACGCCGTACCCTCGGCCATGCGGTCGCGAATGAGGACGAAATCGCGGGTCTTGATCGGATTCTTGACCGCCGCCGGATCGAGGCCCGGCAGGCGCTCTTTGAGGAAGTTGTTCGAGAGGTACTCGTTCATCGCCCCCAGCACGGCTTTCAGGATCTCGGCCCGGCGGATGCCCGTGATCGAGAAGTTGCGGAGGTAGGCGTAGGTCTCGATCTTGAGGGGATCGAGCCGGGCCACCGATTCGCCGAAGCCGGCCGGGATGACGACCAGGACATTGGCCTCGCTCTTGCGTCCCGCTTCGACCGCGACGGCCGAATCGGCGGCCTGGACGGGCACGACTTCGAAGCGGGCTGCGGTGAGGGCGCCGAGAAGCGATCTGGACAGGTCGGATTTATCAAGGTCCAGAACCGAGATCTTCTGGGTCCCGGAGGACTTGCGCATCTCCTGCTTGGTGATGCCGCCGATAAAGTAGAACAGGGCCATGGTGAAGAGCAGCGAGATGACAAGCTGCTTGGTCACCAGCTCCCGAATTTCCTTCTTTAAAAGATGAGTGAACTTTTTCATCGCAGGGCGCTCCTGAAAACAACTTCGAGGTTCTCGGCCTTGTACTTCTCCTTGAGGCCCTGGGGCGTGCCGGAATCCAGGATCCGGCCCTTGTCGACGAGGGCCACCCGGTCGGAGAGGAATTCGATCTCGAGCATGTTATGCGAGGAGAGCAGGACGGAGATCCCTTCCTTGGCGTAGCGCTTGATGATCTCCCGGACTTCGAGCGAGTTGATGACGTCCAAACCCGAAGTCGGCTCGTCCAGAATGGTCAGCGTCGGCCGGGTCATCAGGGCCCGGGCCAGCAGGAGCTTGCGGACCATGCCTTTGCTGTAGGTCCCGACCTTGTCGTCAAGACGGGCCCCGAGGCCGCAGATGGCCTCGGCCCGCTGGAGGAATTCTTTTTCCTGGGCGGGGGTCGCGGCGTAGAAGCGGGCCATGAACTCCAAGTAGGCGCGGGCCTTGAGGTTGCGGTAGGCCCCGGCCTCCTCGGGCAGGTAGCTGATGCGTTCCCGGAACTTTTCGGGATGGGCTTTGAGGTCGAAGCCGCCCAGGCTGACCGAACCCTCGGTCGGGGTCAGCAGGGTCGAGACAATCCGCAGGGTGGTCGTCTTGCCCGCCCCGTTCGGCCCGATCAGGGCGAAAACCTCGCCCTCGTCCACCTCGAAGCTGATGTCCTTGACGGCTTCGAGCTGCCCATAGCGCTTCTTTAGATGTTCGACTTTCAGCACGATGCCCATTCCGTTCTCCTTTTCCCTTTTTCCTTATTCTAGGTCAGTATGCAAGATTCTTCCAGAGTCGGATGGTAATACGGATAAGGCGAATTTTGGTTGTGCCGGCGGGGAGCTTGGGCGGGATCTTTGATGCAGGAGAGGTCCCCACGTCGCGTCTGAGACGCTCCTCGGGATGACCATTCATTTTTCGCGCCAGACCAGCACTTCGGCCGGGGCAAGCGGGGCCTTTCCGATCAGGATCTTCGATCCGGCGGCCGGGCGGATCGCGGCGGGGGAGGATGAATAGTTGACGGCTGTGAAAAAGCCGTCGCGCCACTCGATATAGACGCCCGGAGGCAGGTCCTCGATCGGAGTCCCGGCCAGCCGGTACATGGCCCGGACGATCTCGCGCTCCAAGCGACCGTCCTTGGTCTCGACCCCGATATATGCGACCGTGCCGCGGCCGAGCCGACGCGAGACAGCGGCCGCCCGCCCGGCGTAGAACTGGTTCGTGTACTTGGCCTCGACTTCGGTGCCGGGATCCGGGCGCAGGATGTCGGCCCAGGCGTTCCAGTCATAGGACGCGCCCTCGCGCTCGACCCGGCCCCGTCCGTTTTCGAGCAGAACGTCGAAGAATTCGATTTCGGCCCCGATCAGCGGCTGGATCAGGCCGGCCCAGGGGGATTCCGGCAGTCGGCCCGATTTATCTTTCTGACCGCTCCGGCAGGAGAGGAGGAGGTGGCCGCCCTGTTCGACATAGGCCTTGAGCTTGGCCGCCAGCGGTTTGTCCATGAGCTGATAAGCGGGCGCCACCAGGAACGGATACCGGGAGAAATCGTCCCTTTCGCCGATGTAGTCCATTGGTGCGCCCGCGGATTTAACGGCTGCCTGGTAATTGAACCGATGCCGCCAGGTATCCCATAGCGCCGTCTCTTTGTGGTTCTCCAGATCCCAGAGATTCTCGTGGCTCCACAGAAATCCGGTCCGCCGGGCCGCCAGCCTGTCCGGCATCCGGGCGGCAGGATCGTAGAGCGCTCGCAGCCGTTTCATCTCGGAAGCGACTTGGGCGAACTCCAGGCCTCCCCGCGAAGGGGTTACGCCGTCGGGGCCGACAATGCCGTCATGGTAGAGCTCGCTGCCGAAGGTCGGATGGCGAAAGCGGTAGGTGCAGGCGAAGGAGCTGCCGCCGGCGAAAGCGTGCCACAGCCACATCCGAATGGCGCCGGGCATCGGCTGGGGATTGATCGAGGCCCAATTGACTTGCCCGGGTTGAAGCTCCATGACGCCGGTGACACCCGAGATCGGCCGGTAGTAGTCGCAGGCCATGGCCATGCGGTGGGGCGAGCCGAGGCGGAATCCGTCGGGGCCGAGCTCGTCCCGGCCTCGGACGGGGTACATGGTGAACGAGGCGAAATCGAGCTGCTGGGTGCGCCGCGGGTCGGCATTTTGAGTCACGTTGGTGTAGTTCGTGGTGATCCACTGCCCGGGCCGGGCTTTGGCTCGGATGATCGCCGCCTGCCGGTCCAGGAAATCGGCCTGCGCGTCGGCGGTGAAGCGGCGGAAGTCCAGCACCGCGTGGGGGCTGGTTTTGTCCTCCGCGAACAGGGAGACGTTGGGGATCACGACCTGCTCGAAACGGTCATAGTGCAGGCTCCAGAAAGCTACGCCCCAGGCCTGGTTGAGCTTATCGATTGTGCCGAAGCGGGTCTTGAGCCAGGCCTGGAAAGCCGTCCGGGCCGAGGGGCTGTAATCGTCCGGAGCGCCGGGCTCGTTGTCGATCTGCCAGCCCCAGACGCGGTCGTCCCGGCCGTAGCGGTCGGCCATGGCCGAGGCGATCTTCCAGGCATATTGCCGGAACTCCGCGTCGGCCAACGAGCCGTCGGCCCGGCCGCCGTGTTCGCGGCGTCTGCCGTCGGCGGACACGAGCAGGATTCCGGGGTGCCGTTCGGCCATCCATGCGGGGGGGGCCGCCGTGGGCGTGCCCAAAACGACTTTGAGGCCGTGCTTGGCCGCCAGTCCGATGGCTCGGTCCAGCCAGCCGAATTCAAACCGCCCTTCCTGCGGCTCGAGGAAGGCCCAGGAAAATTCGGCGAAATGAGTGAAGGCGAAGCCCATCTCCGCCATCTTGGCGAAATCCCGATCCCATTGCGCCTCGGGCCAGTGCTCGGGGTAGTAATAGACCCCGAGCGTCATCAGATCGCTCTTGGGAAAGAAGCGCTGGGCATCGCCCGCGGCCGCTCGGGGGGGCGGGATCGTGGAGGCCTCGCCTGCGGTTGGAGCCGGTTCGCGGCTTGTCTCGGTTCGGCAGGCGGCGCCGCCCGCGAGCAGGACCGCAATGAGCGAGGCCAGCAGAGGGATGGCGAGCGGGGCAGGGAGCCGGCGGCGCTGGGGCATGGTTCGCTCCTAATCGTTCGGGGATCGAACCCGCCCATTATACATGATCTCTCCCCGCCGGAGCCGGGCCGGCGGGGGCGTCAGCGAGGCTAAAAAAGCTCGATCGCCTTTTGACCCCTGCGCCCGTCATACGTTCGCGGCGCTGAGACCCCGATTTTCAAATCGGGGCAATAAGCGCCGCTCAGTATTAACCCTGTTAATACCCCGGGCTTGGCAGTCCTCAGCTGCGAAGCGGATGAGGGCGGGCTTCAGCCCGGGGTATCGAGCGGGTTTATTTCTCCAGAGTATCGAACAGCGGCTGGACCGGCCGGACGGCGCGGCCCTCGTCCGAAACCGTGACGGCCAGGATCCGGATCCGGTCGTTTTCCGGCAGCGTCAGGGTCGTCGCTCCAGCCGGCACCTCAATCGCGTAGGCGAACAGGTAGGCGTAGGCATACACGTCGTTTGTGCCGTCCTGCAGGTGCCGGTGCGAGGCAAACCAGGCCACCGGCGCCGGCTTGATGAAGCCGGGGACGAGGCCCGCATATTCCTGGATCGTCCTGAGGCGCGGCTGACCGGATCGGTTCTGGCCGGCCGGAACGAGCTCCTCCCGGGTCGTCCAGATGCGGTTGTCCCACTGGCCGATATATCCGCCCCAGTCCTGGATCGTCAGCTGGACCGTTTGGTCTCCGATCTTGAATGCCGCTTTCTGATCGCCGGCCGCCGACGCGGCCAGAATGTAGACGCGGCCGCTCGTCCCGGCCGGGAGCGGAAGCACCTGCCCCCGTGCCGTCGCCGCGTTGCGCTTGTCGGCCGGGCCGAGCGCGAACTCGATCCCGCCGTACTCGATGCGGGCCGGCAGCATCTCGGACGGCAGGGTCCGGCCCTCGGCGTCGAACCCACCCACGGGAACCCGTCCATCGTGCGTCGAGGCGTACACATCATAAGCGAGCGGAACGGCTTGGAACTTGGGCGCTCCCGTGCGGGCAGGCGGGGGGCCCATCTTCACCGCGAACGAACGGACCTCGAAGGGTCCGAAGTCCGCGATCAGCGTGCCGCCGGCCAGCTTGGCGGGCCCGACGACGGCTTCGACACCGTTGGTCTCGCGGGCCGCCGTGAGCGGGGCGGCGAACGCCACCTTGACGCCCTTAGCCGGCTTGCCGCTCATCTCGACCAGGCGGACGACGATCTCGTCGCTTTGCTCGGCCTTCTTGAAGGCCAGGGCCCGGACGCGATCGTTGCCGACCGACATCAGCGAAAGCGATTTACCGAGGGCTCCGGGGTGGGCGGGAACGGCGAAGACGGCGAGCGGCTGATCGAGCCGCAATCCCTGCCAGTCTGTGCCGCCCTTGCGGAAGTCTCCGGCGTGGCCGGCGATCCCGTAAACGATCTCGTGCCGGCCCCAATCCTGCGAGGTCTGGTCGGTGTAGCCGCGGTTGCCCTCGATGCCGGGCGTGCGGATGAGGGTCAGTCGCAGGGTGTGGTCGTCCGGCTTATCCGAGCCGAACTTGGCTCCGGTCAGGAGGGTGGCGCCGAACGAGCCTGAGGCGTCGGTCAGGTCGACCCACTGATGGGAGGGCATCTCGAACTGCTTTTCGCTGTTGGTCGGCCGCTCGATCGTGCCGATGTCCCAGTTGTAAGTCGCAACCTTGTTTTTGGCGGTCAGGGGGAAGACGGCCTTGAGATGGCTCCCGGGCGTCTTCCAGTCCACGACCATCGCGAATTCGACCCGACCCCCGGCGTCTCCGGCCGCCAAGCGGACGGTCTGGACGAAGGTCGAGCCTTCGGCTTCGCGAGTGATTTCGAAGGCGACGCGGGCAGGTCCGTTCTCGACGACTTTAAGCTTGACCGGTCCGCCGACAAAGGCCCGGGCCGGGCGGCTCTGGTCGACCCAATCCATGTTCCAGGCCGGCCATTGGGCCGGCTTGTCGGTCTTGATCTCGAGCCGGGCGGGCGAGGCCAGAAGCTCCTTGCCCGCGAACTTGTCGAAGATCGAAGCCATGTCCCCGTTCGAGTTCAAGGTCACGCGGTAGCGGGCGTTCTCGAGCGACGACGGCCCGACTTTGAGGGTCGAGGGCATGGGGGCTTCGGCCGGCCGGACGTCGTAAACGGCGAACCCGACCGGGGGAACTTTGGCGGCGAAGAGGACCTTGCCGTTGTGAAGCTGGGCCGGGACTTCCTTGCCGTCGGGCCCGAAGACGCGGACAGCCTTGGGCGCGCCGGCGGGAAATTCGACGGCCGCCTCGACGATATCCTGGCGGGGGATGGACAGGCCATTGGTGACGACGACGGCCGAGCCCTGGACGCGGGTATCGAGGACCGAGGCGACGGATTCGACGGCGCTCGTCAGCACGCCGCCGAACTGATTGAGAGCCAGGACTTCGTCGTTCCAGGCGTATTCATAGGCCTTGGGAATGCTTGTGCCCGGGATGATGTCGTGGAACTGCCCGCCCATGACCAGGGTCCAGGCGTCGTTGAGCTTTTTCCGGGGATAAGCCCGGCCGCCCAGCCAATCGGCGGCAACCGAGGCCATCTCGGCGTCGTCGGCCAGGACTTCGTTGCGGCGGTTCCAGCGCTTCATGTAAGCCTGCGAGGTGATGGAGCCGGCGGAGTGGTTGGTCAGCTCGAGGTCGCCCTTGTAGCGGGGCAGCTTGGCCCGGGTCTCGGGGCTGATGTCGAGAAACATCTGATCGGACCTGGCCGAGATCACTTTGACCGGTCCATCGCCTACCTTAACGGCGGGAGCGCCGGGGGCGAGTATCGCCTGCCCGTTGGTCGCGAGCGCTTCCATGAGCTTGACGGAGGGCTCGTTGGGCGCGCCGCCCGTGTCACCCGTGCCGTAGTACATGTAATCGGCGAACAATCCGGAGATGATCCCGTTCAATTGGACCCGGGCCGGCCAGTCGATGGCGGCGGCCCGGCGCTGGGGCTGGCCTTCTTTGGCGGGCGGCGGAGGCGTTTTGGACAGGTCATAAGTCACCGAGCCGGTATAGTCGCCGGCATTGAGGGCGGCGATGATGCTCTTGCCGTCCAGGCCCTCCCAGACGCCGACGTTGAAGGGGATGCCGGCCGGGGTTTTTTCGGGCGAGTCGGGCCCGCCGACCGGGGCGAACGAGCCCCAGGACAGCTTCTGGGTCGAGAACCCGAGCAGGCCGCAGTGGGCCAGGATGCTGGGCAGGGAGGCCGGGAAGCCGAAGCAGTCGGGCAGCATGTATTCGGCGCTGGTCTTGCCCAGCTCGGACTTAAACCAATGGGTGCCGTAAAGAATCTGGCGGATGGTCGACTCCGCCGAAGGCGAGTTGACGTCGTTCTCCTCCATCGAGGAGCCGGAGGGATACCAGCGGCCGGCGGCCACATACTTCTTGACCTGCTCGAAGCCCTCGGGGAAATACTCCTTCATCATCCGGTAGCGGTTGGCGCCGCTGAAGTTGAAGGTGTAGTGCGGGTACTTCTCGAAGAAATCGAAGTTGGTCCGCATCGTCTTGGGCAGGTATTCGCGGATGGTGGTAGGGAAGTCCCAGCGCCATTCCGTGTCCAGGTGGGCGTAGCCGACGACATAGAGCGTCGGGACTTTGGGATCAGGAGCCTGGCTGAGGGCCGGGCCTTGGACGGAGCCCAGGACGGCCAGGCCGGCCAGGGCGACGAGCAGGGTTCGTTGAGCGGAGAATCGCATGGTCACCTCGCGGGTTTTGATCCCGGCGGCGGCGCCGGGGATGTTCCAGCATAATCCAAACCGGGATGGAAGGAAACCGGGGAGAGAACTTTTTGCCGCGGATTTCGTCTATTGGAGTGAGGAGATGATCATGAACGCTTCGACCGCGAAAACTCTCGGCATCATCCTGGTGGTCCTGATCGTGATTTCGGCCGCCTGGCCGCTGAAATACGTGCTGTTTGCCCCGGCCGGTTTCTTCCACGGGCTGTCCAACGGCTGGCACAATCTGCGCGCGGACGGCGACTGGGTCTGGCCCTGGATCGGCTTCGCCGGCTTCTTCGGCCTGCTCCTCCTGGCCTTCTGGATCGCCATCGTCGTCTGGGTCTACAAAGACGCTGAAAAGCGCGGCATGAATGCGATCGTCTGGGCTCTTGTCGCCTTTTTCGTTCATTTCGTCGGAGTGATCATCTACCTGCTGGTCCGCTCGGAGCATCCCATCCGGGCCCGCGACTCGGCCCAAGCCGGGCCGACGACGGTCCAGCCCCCGGCGCCGGCTGCCCCGCCCAGATGCCCCAAGTGCGGCCAAACAACCGATACCCGGCATACCTTCTGCCCGGCCTGCGGCGAGCGGATCAAGCCGGTCTGCCCGGCCTGCGGCAAAGACGTCCAGGCCGGCTGGAAGGCCTGCCCCAACTGCGGCGGCTCGCTTTAGATGGGACCGGTCATCTCTTTCCGTCATTGCGAGCGCTCGCGATGACAGGCGGAGGTCGCCACGCCCCAGCCTATGGCTAGGGCTCGCGAAGACAAACGAGAGCTACTTGGCCCGGACTTTCAGGACCCCCCGCAGTCTGATATCCCGGCTCGAGCTCCCGATGTAGACCTGAAAGTCGCCGGGTTCGACGATTTCTTTCAAGTCCTTATCCAGCAGGCCGAGCTCGGCGGGCCCCAGATCGAATGTCACCGTCTTGGCTTCCCCGGGCGCCAGGCTGACGCGCCTGAATCCCTTGAGCTCCAGGACCGGTCGGGACACCGAAGCCAGCGGGTCGTGGAGGTAGAGCTGGGCGATTTCGTCGCCCGCCCGCCCGCCTGTGTTCTCCAGCCGGAATGATATCTTGGCTTTACCCGGCGGCTGGATTGCGGCCGGATCGATCGACAGATCCGAATAGCGGAACGTTGTATAACTCAACCCGAAGCCGAAGGGGAAAAGCGGCTCGCCCGTTATATCCAGATAGTCGTCCAGTCGGCCCGTCGGTTTGTGGTTGTAAACGAGCGGGAGCTGAGCGACCGACCGTGGGTAGGTGATGGGCAGGCGCCCGGCCGGGTCGGCTTGGCCGCGGAGGACGTCGGCCACGGCGTTCCCGCCCTCTTCGCCGGGATACCAGGCGGCCAGGACCGCGCCGGCTTGGTCGATCCAATCGGTCATCTCGACGGCGCTTCCGCCGTAAAGGACGACGATCGTGGGCACGCCCGTAGCGGCGACGCGGCGGATCATCTCCGCTTGGCGTCCGGGCAGGCGGATGTCGGCCCGGTCGCGCGATTCGCCCTCCTCGATCCCCGCCGCAACGATCGTGGCTCCCGATCGCGCGGCCAAACGGACGGCTTCCCCGATCAGGCCCTCCGAGTCGTCCGCGACTCCATAATCCCAGACCAGCCGGACTTCACCGCTGCGGACCGGTTCGTTGAACTCCAGCTTGAGCGCATAGGCTTTGCCTTTCTCGAGCCGAGCGTCCCGGGTCAGGGCGCGCCGCGTCTGCTTGCTCCATTGATCGACGATCAGGCGGCCGTCGAGATAGAGGCGGACACCGTCGTTGGCCTCGACTCCGAGCTTGATGGACCCCGTGGCCGGGCCGATGAGCGTCCCGCTCCAGCGGACGGAATACCAGTCCGTCCCCAGCCCCTCGGCCGGCGGCAGGAAGGTCCAATGGAAATCGATCCGGGGGTCGATCCGTCGGACGATCGGTTGGCCGGTTAGTTCGATGTTGTCGAAGTATTCCCCGCGCAAGCCGGGCTTGCCCTCCGGCCCGGGCTCGGTCCGTAGGTACGCCGCGTCGATCGGGCCCAGGCGCGGAACCGTGCGTCCGCAGCCCGCGGCGTAGGCGATCGTTTCCCTGCCTTCGGCAGTCGTGCGCAGGGCTTCGAGCAGGCTGACTTTGCGG